>NZ_JAMZAP010000015.1:0-139103 GCF_024181785.1 Vibrio sp. Y42_MX_L11 | reverse complement strand
TGCCATTGTTGCCTGCATGAGAAAGATGGTTGTTATCTTAAATTCAATGCTAAGAGATGGTGTTATGTGGGATACAGATAGCCTCAAAAATTAACTATTGACGCCATAGTCTCTTGTTATGTGTATTTATACACCTCTATATCTTTACCGTGCTGAAAATAGCCCCAAATTCTAACACCACACTCTGTGAGAGATATTTTAGCATTTTGCTCTTTACATATAGCAATGACCTTATCCCTATGATCTAGAACTTCTGGCTCCAGCAAAACGCCTCTTGAATGAGAGATACGAGCGTCAATATCAATAAAATATATCGCTCGAAAGTTTCCCCATATTTGTGCCAATTCACTGGTATATTGGTAACTAGAGTCACTTTCCGGCCATGTTGACCCGTCAATGTAGGTAACTCGGTAGCTTTGTAGCTCATCGATATCGCTCAACGCTGCAAGCAAACTGTTCCACTTAGTGTTATTCATAACACCAAAAAGACCATTACTATCAATTAGTTTAATGATATTTGACTTTAAATCTAAACGCATAAATTCCCAATACACATAACGCTTTCTATACGGCAATTTGCCTCCTTTCTGGCAAGCTACCGCCCTCTTTCTGATCAAAAGCGCTATAAATCGTAGCACCTATATGCATGAAACAAATAGAAAAACAGTATGAATATGTGTGGTCGCGCGCGCAATTAGACGGCGCAATGCACGCTAATTACAAAAGAGCTGATAGATTGAAGGGTCTGTATAAATAAACAGGTCAATTTTATCATGAAAAGTCAGTTTTTACTTAGTGTAAAAGAGCACATGCTTACTCGTCATTATGCGAATAAAACCATCGAAAGTTATCTATTTTGGATAAAACGCTTTATCACTTTCCACCAGCTTGCACACCCTTCGACACTAGCAGAAGATGATGTCGTTCAGTTCCTGAGTTACTTAGCGGTAAAAGAAAAAGTTGCGGTAAAAACGCAAGCTTTGGCACTGAACTCAATATCATTTTTATATCGTGATTATTTCAAAACTCCACTATCACTTGATATGAGATTTCAGAAATCTCTGACCGAAAAGAAACTTCCCGTTGTGTTAACTAGGGAGGAGATCCGACGATTCGTTCAACATATCGACCCGAGGTATAAACTCCATATTCAGTTGCTCTATGGCTCCGGGCTTCGAGTTATGGAATGTTTACGCTTAAGAGTTCAAGACATCGATTATGATTATGGTGCAGTTCGCGTTTGGCAAGGAAAAGGAGGTAAAAATCGTACAGTCACATTAGCCAAAGAACTGCATGAACCACTCAAAGCTCAAGTTAATTTAGCAAGAAACTATTACTTTAAAGATAGGCACATGCCTGGTTATGCGGGCGTATACATCTCTGAAGGTTTACGACGTAAATACCCAAAAGCGGAGCTAGATTTTAACTGGCACTTTTTGTTTCCATCAACAAAGTTAAGTACAGATCGGGACACCGGAGAGCTCAGAAGGCATCATATCAATGAAAGTGCAATACAAAGAGCGGTAAAGCGCGCTGCAACGGATGCGTGTATCGAGAAAACAGTAACATGCCATACACTCAGGCACAGCTTTGCCACACATTTATTGGAGTCTGGTGCTGACATTAGAACAGTACAAGAGCAGCTTGGTCACACCGATGTAAAAACCACCCAGATTTATACTCACGTTATCGAGCGCGGGGCTGGCGGCGTGTTGAGTCCATTATCCAGCCTTTAGAAAAACAAAGCCACCTCGAAAAGGTGGCTTTGCAGTATAACTCGCTATTGACGAACACCGAGTTTCACATTGCCCTTTGAGTCAAACCAAAGCGCTTGTGAACGACGACGTCCTATTAGTATCGGACCATCATCATAAAAGAGAAAATTCTTCCAATGCTTTTTAAAAATAGACCATTTAGTTTCGATGACATTGTACTTCTCGTAGCAAAAGTAAACGGTCACATCGTCTTGCCAATCGATATGTGCTTCTACTTCCGCTGGCATGTCCGGATCATCCAACTCCCACGCAGCCATCCAATCAACGACTTCAGACCAGTTCGCCTCATTCATTGGCCAATCTTGGGAGCTAAGTCGATCCATATCGGGGCTTTGAGCACTAATATTTTCTTTCCAAAATTGTGCTGAACGAGCTTGGCTCATCGGCTTAATAAAAGCCAAATCTTCTTTTGGCACAGGCATCGACTGATGCGTAAAAATCCATTTTCTTTGGTATTCATCCAAAGGCAAATAAGACATTCAGTCTCCTTTATTACGATTTCAGCCAACCTTTCTCTGTGGCTTCTTCTATCAACTCTTTCGCTTTGCCCCATAAGGTAACAGAGCCAAATTCAATTCGTTTATTAATGGTAAGTGCTTGTTCACGAGAAACGCCATGCTCCTTCCAACTCTGACCATTATTATGGTAGTTCAAGAGCATTGGAATTAACCGATCGAGTGCTTTTGCATACTTAGCATCATCGGTCTGCGCGGCTTCAAATTCATGCCAAAGCGCCAATAACTCTTGCTCCTGATCGCTGGGTAACATACCAAACAAGCGCTCTGCGGCTCTAATTTCTTTTTCTGCTTGCTCTTGAGACGCAGCAGTATCATAAACAAAGGTATCGCCCGCGTCGATCTCTACTACGTCATGTATCAATAACATTTTCATCACTCGGCAAATATCAACAGGTGCATTCGCATGCTCTTCCATCAATATTGCCATCAGTGCGACATGCCAACTATGCTCACCACTATTTTCGAGGCGCCCTTCAGCACTTTTAACTCGAGTTCGGCGCAAAATACTTTTGAGTTTATCGAGCTCGATTACAAGTGCTAATTGCTTTTCCAATCGCTCCATACTATCGCCCTTCTGGTTGCCAATTCGGATTAATAAGTGACGTTAGAACGTGGTCTTGCCATTCACCATTAATCAAAAGGTAATCTTTTGCATACCCTTCTCGATTGAACCCTACATGCTCTAGCACAGATTCACTGCGTTTGTTGTGAGGCATGTACCCGGCTTGAATACGATGCAGTTTCTGAACGTTAAATATGTAGTCGCAAGCCATAGTTAATCCACGACGCATATAACCATGCCCTTGTGCTTTTTCAGCGAGAGAGTATCCGACGTTACAAGAATAAAAAGGGAAACGACTCAAATTACTAAAGGATATCGTACCTAGCATTTCACCCGAAGAGGCTCTGACCAAGAGGCAATAATACCCCAACCCCATTCGATGCAGCTCATTGAGCTTGATAAGCTTTTGCAACCAACCGTTCACTGAGAAAAAAGCTTCTTCACGTTTCGGCTCAAACGGTTTCAGATATTCTCGGTTCGCTTGAAAATACTCCGCAATCATATCTGCGTCACCGATTTCAGCGGTACGCAGAAGCAAGTCACCGTCCAACTTATGAACGGCGATAGATGAGCTGTTATCTTCCATTACAAATGATTAATTCCGTCTTTTCGTTCAATTCGATTAATTCTTGCGGATACCGTAATCACGCAGTTTATTAGCGATTGAGGTATGCGATACATTTAAGCGCTTAGCAAGCTTGCGGCTTGATGGGAATGACTGATACAAACGCTCCAGAACCTGAGATTCATAGTCACGCATGATCTCATCCAATGAACCGTCGATGTTAAGAGTCGCACTACCAGCACCGACTGATTGAGGCTGAGGTAAATTGAAGTGATCCGCGTTTAGTATACCACCATCCATTTCTGTGAGCGCTCGAAGAACCATGTTATCGAGTTGGCGCATGTTTCCTGGCCACTGATAATTTGCAAGGGCATCAACTAGACCATCATCAAACTCTGGCTTATCAATCCCAAGCTGTTGAGCATGTTTCGCCACAAATAACTCAAGCAATGGCGCAACGTCATTTGAGCGCTTACGTAACGGAGGAATGCTGAGCGTAAGTACGTTGAGACGATAATACAAATCTTCACGGAACATTCCTGCCTCAGAAAGTTCGGCAAGGTTATGTTTTGTTGAAGCGATGATACGAACATCGACATGCATCTCATCTTCTGCACCGACACGACGGAAATTACCATCCTGTAGAAAACGTAACAGCTTGATTTGAAGATGCGAACTCATTTCACCGATTTCATCAAGAAATACCGTCCCGCCATTTGCTTGCTCAAAGATGCCTTTGTGACCTTGTTCATGATTAAATGAACCCGGCGCGTGACCAAAAAGTTCGGTTTCTGCTACATCGTCAGGCATCGAAGCACAACTCAAAACTAAGAATGGCTTACTCGCACGGCTAGAACGGCTGTGGCAAGCTTTAGCAAGCATTTCTTTACCGGTCCCCGTTTCGCCTTCAATCAACAGTGGCTGGTCAAGCACAGACAGCTTCTTAGCTTGATTCATTAGCGCTTTATGGCGGTTCGATATTCCAACAAAGTGCTCAAAACCCAGGGGATTATGCAGTGGCAGCGCTTCTTCAATTCTGGCAACTTGCTGACTAGAGCGAATCGTCATTAGAGTACTCGCTAGAGTCGAGTTTTGCGCTTCGTCTCGGATATAAACTGGCATCAACTCAAGAACATAGTCCAAGCCATCAATCACAAGGTTTTCCCGCGTTCTGCCATTCACACCTTCAGACCAGCGAGAAAAACGAACACTTGGCAGCAAAGCTCCGATCTGAGTACCAATTACTTCTTGCTTGTGAAGACCAAGCAGTGAAAGTGCAGACATGTTTGCCATGTCTACGGCACCTTTAAGGTCGATGGCAAAAACCGGATCGGGCAAGTTATCAACTAGCGAGAGCAACTCCGTATTGTGGCGCTCCATCGGCATAAACTGGATTTTACGTACGTCTTTCACCCCCGGAATACGGCGGATTTCAGCCATCAGCTCACTAAACGTATCAAAATCAATATCCGGGCAATTCAAATAGATAATACCGCTAATATCGATTTCGATACCACGCAAGTCGATGCTTTTAGACGCTAAAATATCGAGCAGTTCTCGGGTCAAGCCGAGTCGATCTTCACATAAGACTTCAAGACGCACTGAAAATATCCCAATTCACGACTGTCAGGAAAAGTTGACAGTAGTTTCTATCATGCTTGGAATGGCGTCAAGCAATCCTATCCATCAAAGTTGATATTCGTTACGGTTTCATCGTAATTGATGCAACTTTCGCCGCCACAGCCTTGCGTATGGTGCCCAATTTAACCTGACGGTCAGGATACCATGGTAGTGGACGCAATAAGGTCATCGCTTTCAAGCCCAAACGTGCCGTTAGAATACCAACACCTAGCCCCTGCCCCGCACGAGCGGAGACTTTGCCCGCAAGGTCCATCGACATCAAGTCCATACTGGCATCAATAGCTAGCTCACTGGCACCAGCCGCCGCCATATTGACAAATACCGCTTTTAGTAGCTTGATGCGAGAGGCGTAACCTAGCTCTACCCCATATACCTTGGAGAGGTTGTCGATCATTTTGAAATTTCGCCACGCCACCAGTAACATATCAGCGGCAGCCAGAGGGCTCACGGCGACTAGGGCCGCACACTCGGTTGCGTGCTGCGATACGATTTTCGTTGCCAATTTGTCTTGTTGGCTCACGACCATCGAGTCATACATATCAAGGATTTCAGCATCACTATGAGCAGGGTTAATGCTGTTCTGCCAACGATCAAAGCCCGGGTTCTCTGCCATCACGCCACTTTGTTCTGCCACTGTTTCGCAAAAGGCTTTCCCTTTCCCCACACTCTCACTATTAACAAGTGCTTCGGCTTCTTCTTGAACACTAAAATGATTTCGTAGTTTGCGCAGTTTCCAAAGCTCTTTACCCATCGCCCCTAAACCAAGCGAAGCGATCGCAGCAATAAACCCCGTCCAGCTTAAAGCCAGCCAATCAGAAGTTTGAATTGCGGTTATAACCGAGTCCACCGCTTGCCAGCCAACCAAACCAGCAAAGGTGGCAAATGCACCAGTCGCAAGCCATTTTCTGCCCGGTTTTGGACGAATGACATGCTCGAGTTGTAATTCCTGCTCGGTCTCCTGGCGCTCTTCTTTAACTTCAACAGGTACGAATGTTTCTTTTTCGCCAAATGTTTGCTGCGCCGTCAACTCCGGTTGATTCGATTGCTGCTCTTTTTCCATTGCCTTTTCAGAGAAAACTTGTTTTTGCTTCAACTCACTCATTTCAATTTATCTCCAATCAGGTAATCCAGTGCCTTGTCTAAGCGTATGTGCTTCACTGGCTCATCATTCGGTGAGGGCATTGGACGGAATGACGTAAAATCAAACCCGTTGTTTTGCCAATAAGCCGCATTTGGTAGCTTTTTCGGCACTTCTCCCGGAAACATCGTCATCGGGTCACCATCCAACGTCGTACCCTGTAACGCCGGAATCGTCTTATCTCCAGAAGAAATAAATCCCGTCGTGGTTGATTGGATAGAAGCGATACTCATGCAACTCATCTCGATATTCTCGTAGGCTGCGGTTTGCCACGCTGGATGCACCATTTGTTGTAGCAAAGACACTAAATTGGGATGCTGATCGGGCGTTATGTGATCCGCTTTTGTGGCAGCAAACAGCACTTTGTCGATTTTTGGTGAGAACAAACGACGCAAAAAGCTACTACGACCATAGCGGAAGCTATGCATGATCTGTTCTAGCGCTTGGCGCATGTCGTAAAACGCTTTATCACCGGCATTGAGAGGCTGCAAACAATCCACCAGTACAATCTGGCGATCGAAGGTCGCAAAATGATGCTTGTAAAACGCTTTCACTACTTTCTGTTGGTATTCCTGAAAACGGGCTTCTAGCATCGCTAAGTTACTGCCCTTGGGCGCTTTGCTTTCCGAATCAACACGACACGGAAAAAACTGTAGCACCGGCGCGCCTGCTAGCTCACCAGGTAATACAAAGCGGCCAGGCTGAACCCAATGAAGGCCAGCGTCTTTACAGGCATGAAGGTACTCGGTGTATGTGTGTGCAACTTTCTCGAGTAGTTTCTCGTTCACTTCAGCAGAAAGATCCACCTTTTCTAATTCAGACAGCCAAGCTTTGGCTAAATCGCCACGCTGGCCTTTAAGTGCATCAAACTGAGTTTGCGACCACGTCGCAAAGTCCATGTCCAATAACGGCAGGTCGAGCAGCCACTCTCCTGGATAGTCGATAATATCAACATTTAAAATTGCGGTTTTACTCAACAGCTTTTTCGTGGTTTTATTTGGTTTGTACTTAAGCGCTAAGCGAATCTCACTCACATCCCGTGTTGGTACTGGCCATTGAGGTGGGGTCGCATGGATCTGGCTCATCGCTTCGTCGTAAGCAAAACGTGGAACCATCATATTCGCTTGAGGTTCACGCTTCGCTCCAATAAGACGCTTATCTCTGGCTGCAGTCAAAAGAGGCAAATTATCATGGGTAGCGGTATGGAGAAGCTGATTCACTAATGACGTGATGAATGCCGTCTTACCTGCACGAGAAAGTCCGGTGACGGCAATTCGAACATTGGAATCCATACCTCTGTTGATAAAGTCATTGACTTCTTTCTTTATTCTTTTCATTGCGCTTCTTTATCTTACTCCGCTCTAAAACAACGTTATCAGCCACTTCGGGGATTAATCTATGAATACTTACCTTTCAATACTGAACTCTATGAGTCTAACTTTATATACCTTAATAAAAGATGAACAAAACATTCGCTTAAAGCAGGATGAAAAAAGAAAAGCCCCTGAGTGGTTCAGAGGCTTACTTAATCAACACTAAAGCATTAGTGACCCTATTTATGCTGATTACTGTGTTGAACAGAAACCTGCTTTCTTTGAGTCTAGTCGTCTTCGATTAATTTATAGATAACAAATAGAGCGATTTCTAAAATCAGCCACAATACACACGTGATGGTCACGTACTTCTCATCAAAGATGCTGATGCCGTGAAGGATCAAGTCGTAGCCAACAAAGCCACCTACCACTACAGCAAGAATAATTTGTAGAATCTGAATAAAACGAGGCATGCCGTCTCCTAATTATTGTTCGCATAACGTTTGATTGCTATGCCCTGAGGTTTATATCTACATTATATAGACAAAAAGTGCAGTTTTCGCTGCACTTTTGTCAAATGTTTGCTAGGTAAATCAGCACCTTGTCACATTCTCTCTCCTGAGACAATGTAAGATTACCGTTTGCCTTACGCTTCCATCTCTTGGATTTTCACTTTCCAAGTGTCAGGACCGATTTGGTGCGCGTTAACGCCATTTGAGTCTACAGCCACTGTTACTGGCATATCTTCAACTTCAAACTCGTAAATCGCTTCCATACCTAAATCTTCAAATGCGACAACGCGAGCTTTCTTGATCGCTTTCGCTACAAGGTACGCCGCGCCACCAACAGCCATTAGGTAAACCGCTTTGTGATTCTTGATAGATTCAACCGTTGCAGGACCACGCTCAGCTTTACCGATCATGCCCATGATGCCTGTTTTTTCTAGCATCATATCGGTGAATTTATCCATACGCGTTGATGTTGTTGGACCAGCAGGACCAACGACTTCATCACCAACTGCATCGACAGGGCCTACGTAGTAAATGAACTTACCGTTTAGATCTACGCCTTCTGGTAGACCTTCGCCATTATCTAGCATGCCTTGAATACGTTTATGCGCAGCATCACGGCCAGTCAGAATTTTACCTGATAGAAGAACGGTTTCGCCTGTCTTCCACTCTTGTACTTCTTCTTTAGTAATCGTGTCTAAGTTTACGCGACGCGTGTTTTCTCCCGCTTCCCAAGTAATGTCTGGCCAATCTTCTAGTTTAGGTGGCGTGAGCTCTGCTGGGCCGCTGCCATCAAGCGTGAAGTGTACGTGACGAGTCGCCGCACAGTTCGGGATCAAACAAACAGGCTTAGAAGCCGCGTGCGTTGGCGCCGTTTTGATCTTAACGTCGACAACAGTCGTCAAACCACCAAGGCCTTGCGCACCGATACCAAGTTTGTTCACGCGATTGAAGATATCAAGACGAAGCTCTTCTTCTGCATTTTGTGGGCCACGGTCAATAAGCTCTTGAATATCGATGTGTTCCATTAGAGATTCTTTTGCCAATACCGCTGCTTTTTCAGCCGTACCGCCAATACCAATGCCAAGCATGCCTGGTGGACACCAGCCCGCGCCCATTGTTGGTAGCGTTTTCTCTACCCATTCTGCAATATCGTCAGATGGGTTTAGCATCACCATCTTAGTTTTGTTTTCACTACCGCCGCCCTTCGCTGCGATCTGAATTTCAACTTTATCGCCCGGTACCATGTTGATGTGTACGACAGCAGGCGTGTTGTCTTTGGTATTAATACGTTTACCGGCAGGATCCATAAGTACTGACGCACGCAACGGGTTGTCTGGGTTCGTATACGCTTGTCGAACACCTTCATCTACCATCTGCTGAACCGTCATATCGGTTGAGTCCCATTGCACGCCCATACCGATGTTGACGAAACACGTCACGATGCCAGTATCCTGACAAATTGGTCGGTGACCTTCTGCTGACATTCGGGAGTTAATTAGGATCTGAGCAATCGCGTCTTTCGCGGCTTGGCTCTCTTCGCGGTGATAGGCTTTTTCAAGAGCTTGAACAAAGTCTAGCGGGTGGTAGTAAGAAATATACTGTAGCGCATCAGCGACACTGCTGATCACATCCTGCTTGCGTATTACCGTCATTACATGCCTCGTTATAGTTATGCTTCCATTATTGGCTTGGCTTCAATCGTGTTTGTTGAGCTTATTGCTCTTTTGAGCTTCGTTTTTTATAAACAATTGTCGAACGGCTGATATCGACACACGAAACGCTGAAGTCGCCTACTTGTAAACCATCTCAAAACCCTATGAATAGAGGGAGTTTGGCTATACAGAGGAATATGATACTCTTGCTGCCCATGACATGCCATGCAGTGAACGATCTCTTTGTCACAAATTACACAAATGAACAACATGGACAATCAATTCATTGATTTTAAAGCGCTGGAATACGCACCAGAGTTTGCTCTTCACCTCTTTTCTCGCATTCAACACCAGCCTTGGGCGATGTTGCTGCGTTCTGCATCAGAAACGCATATCGATAGTCGCTTCGATGTGTTGGTTGCCAACCCAATTGCAACGTTAGAAACCACTGCCGAAAGCACACAAGTTGAAACACCATCGAATGCCTATTCAACTCAAGATGACCCATTCGCGCTGCTTCATCAGTTGCAAGAACAGTGGCTTCCTCACGTTGAGTTAAATAAAGAATTGGATTTGCCTTTTGTCGGCGGAGCGCTCGGTTACTTCAGTTACGATTTAGGTCGACGCGTAGAAACGATGCCAGAACTGGCCGAAAAGGATCTCAACACGCCTGATATGGCGGTAGGTCTGTATGAATGGGCCGTCGTTGTTGACCACAAGCTTAAAAAAGCCTGCCTAGTTGGTCAGAATATCGAGCAAGCTTGGCAATGGTTAGACGAGCAAGAAGCAGAGCAAAGCGTAGACTTCGCTCTGTCTGGTGATTGGCAGTCAAACATGACGAAAGAGAGCTACGCTACTCGCTTTGACAAGGTGCAAGAATACTTGTTGAGCGGTGACTGCTATCAGATCAATTTGGCTCAACGCTTTAACGCACCGTATCAAGGCTGTGAGTGGCAAGCGTATCTAAAATTAGAGTCCGCCAACCAAGCGCCATTTTCCGCTTTTATCCGTATGCCAGAGTCTTCGATTTTGAGTATCTCTCCAGAGCGCTTTTTAGAACTCAAAGATCGCGTCATTGAAACGAAACCAATCAAAGGTACTCGCCCACGCAGCGAAGATCCAAAGCAAGATAACGCTAATGCCCATGACTTGCAGACAGCGGAAAAAGATCAAGCAGAGAACCTGATGATTGTCGATTTGCTGCGTAATGACATTGGTCGAGTTGCGTCACCGGGTAGCGTTCACGTGCCAAAGCTGTTTGAGATTGAAAGCTTCCCCGCAGTGCATCATTTGGTGAGCACCATTCGTGCGAATTTGGATGAACAATACTCTCCTGCAGATTTGCTGCGAGCGTGTTTTCCAGGCGGTTCAATTACGGGCGCACCTAAAGTTCGCGCAATGCAGATCATTGAAGAATTAGAGCCACATCGACGTAGCGCGTATTGCGGCAGTATTGGCTACATTTCTCGCCATGGTCGTATGGATACCAGCATCACCATCCGCACTCTCGTAGCGGAGAATCACAAACTGTACGCTTGGGCTGGCGGCGGCGTCGTTGCAGATAGCGATTGCGCTTCTGAATATCAAGAAACGTTGGATAAGCTCTCAAAGATTTTGCCAGCGCTGCAATCGTAGGTTTCGCCAAATGGCAACGGTCTATGAACCCTGCTAACGAAAACAAGCAAAAACGCCTCCAGTACGGATAATGCCGCTCGTTTAACAGCGAGTGGCATATTTCTGTATCTCGTCATCCTGTACCGCGACGAAGGAGCGTGATACAGGCTCTTCTATCCGAGCACTTTATGGTCAAATTTGTTTCATTAGCCGCTCAGCATGCTGCTATTAGATTCCTAGTCTCGCCAAGGCTCGCTGGAATGACACAAGAAACATCGTTAAGCGATCGGCATTATCCAGTGTGGAGCGTTTTTTGTGTGTTTTATTTACAGGTACTTTGGCTTTTAGCCGTTGGCTAACAAGAATCCGTTTTTTAAGAGGCAGCGTCTACTGCTCAAGCCACTTACACATGATCTGTTCAATATCGGTTGCGGTGTACGGTTTAGTGAGGATGTCGTCCATGCCTGAATCAATGCACTTTTGACGCTCTTCGATGGTAGTGCCAGCGGTTAAGGCGATAATAGGATGGGTGAAACCACGCTCTCTTAGGTACATCGTCGCCTCATAACCATCCATTTCTGGCATTCGGCAATCCATAAATATTAGTTCGTAATCTTTGTTTTTCACCGCTTCTAAAGCTTCTTTACCATTGGCTTTTAAATCAGGCGTAATGTCGAGTTTTTTCAGCATTTGAGTAACTATCACTTGGTTCATTCTGATGTCATCAACCACCAATATTGAGCGTCCTGCCAAATCACTTCGCTCTATGGTAGCTAATTCCCCCTCTGCTGCGCCTTGGGCTTGCCCCTCCTTTAGAGGAATAGATACTTTAAAGGTGGTACCTTTGCGTTCTTCACTTTCAAAACTAATCTCGCCCTGCATCAAATCCACTAGATTTTTACAAATCGCAAGGCCCAAACCTGAGCCTTCAAAACTGCGCTTCGCCGAGCGATCTACTTGCGCAAATGGGTCAAATAATGAGGGCTGCGCTTCTATTGGGATGCCAATACCCGTGTCTTCAACCTCAAAATGCGCAATACCGTTTATCCACTCCACTCGCAGCACTACCCCACCCAAATGAGTAAACTTAATAGCATTTCCCACCAAGTTGACCAAGATCTGTGTAATTCGCTCTAAGTCACCAACTAAAAACTCGGGAATACCGAGCTTTTTATCGATGGAGAAATGAATTCGCTTTTCTGCTGCTTTAGCTGAAAATACGCCCATGATGGCTTTTTCAAGCTCTTCCCAAGCAAAGACCTTATCGATGATTTCCATCATACCGGCATTCATCTTGCTGAAGTCGAGAAGATCGTTAATGATGACCCTCAACAAGTCTCCCGATTGAGTCAAGTTGTTTAGGTAATGGCGTTGCTCTTCACCTAACTGTGTTCGACTTAGTAGTTCAGCACTACCTAACACGCCATTAAGAGGTGTTCGCAACTCGTGGTTAATCATGGCGACAAACTCTTTCGTCGCTTTTTCCGATTCCTCTGCCCGCTTTCGCAGCTCCACTTCTCGCTCTAAACTCAAATGCCGGCCAATGACCCCATGAACCAAATCCGATACCAGCTCCATCTGTTTGGAAATAAACGACTGATCGATTTGGTCCAACTGAACAGAGAAGATCAACTCCCCTACTGTTTGCTTGTCAATGATGATAGGCAAATGCAAGTTCTCCCCTTGCCAATTGGGGACAGTCTTAATCGTATTCTCATGGCGAAGCTGTAAATGACCAAAATGATGTCGGCGCAAAGAAGAAAGTTTTGTGGAATCAAGATGTAAGTAAGCCGCAGAAATGATTGAGTTCGAAGTGAGCTGCTCAATAAAACTGGCAATCATGGCTTCATCAAACGTGCTCGACAAAAAAGTTCGACCAAACTTAATCAGCGTCGCGTCAACTTTCTCTTCGAACTCAAACTTGCGTAAATCCTTTTTTGATTTCAACTCAAGCTTTTTCAAAGCAACACTTAGCTGTTGAGTAGATTCATAAAGTTCGAAGCTCTTCTGCTCCAATAACCGCTCAGCTGCTTTTCTTGATTCGATTTCTCGTTTGAGTTTCCTTTCTAGCGAGGAACTTCCTGTCATATCGTTCTTATTGTGCCTCTAACCAAAAGCGAACCTGGCTACCATCTTCTGACTGGTTTTGGTGTTTGATATGAATAACTTCACCAAAGTGCGCTGCGCAACCTTTTATTAGACCTAAACATACGTGAGACATGCACCGCGCACTTCGATAATCAAACACCATGTTTGATTGAGTCTCGCTGATAAAATCAAACTGAGGAGGATTAGCATCTGGGTAGAGCTTTTTGACCTCGACATGAATAAAATCTTCAACATGGCGAACAAATTGAAAAGTCGTTTCACACTGCTGCAAACTCGCGTGACTAGGAATCGAGCGAAGTAAATTCAAAAAAACGCACTCTCCAAATACTTCTTGCAGTTGTTCAGGTGGAATGCCAGATACTTTACTGAGATTCACAATCAATTTAACCAAGTCTTTATGATCGTAACTACCAACCGCCGTATAAATCCCTTCGTCATTAGAAAGGTCAAGCACTTGGTCTAACACATCGAGACCAAACTTCTCTTCCACTAACTCCATGAACTCGGTGAAAATAATCCCTTTCATCAGTCAATACTTGCCCTATAGTGACGTCTTAAAATAAAGAATGGTTTATAACCTTATAAGTTTCAAATTATTATACCCAAGCAGAGTGAGACACACGACACAAAGCAGGGAAAGAACCAATGGACATGCTTTGGTATTGCCGTACTACTACTTTAATACCGTACCAACGGCGATAGCACCGCGCCTCTTGCGGCCATTGAGTATAATAAATAGTGGTTAGGCACAATAAATAAGGATTTGGTTTGGTTATCGACAAAACTCAATTACTGCAAAACTTTCAATTTCGGCTTCCAACGGGTTACCACAAAGAGTCCCTCGCGCGACTGAAATGGATGAAAGGAAAATCACTGCGAGACGCAGCGGTCTTAATTGGTTTTGTAGAACGCCCGGAGGGGCTACAGGTCATTTTGACAAAGCGAGCAGCGCACTTGCGTCATCATCCGGGACAAATCAGTTTCCCCGGCGGTAAGTTTGAGCAGGAAGATCATCATCTAATCAATACGGCATTAAGAGAAACCAAAGAAGAGGTCGGTATAGAAGATGAACATATTCATGTATTTGGCCAGCTTCCAACATTGCCAACGATTAGTCAGTTTAATGTGACACCGTTTTTGGCCTTTATTTCTCCTGAGTATAAAACGCATATTGACCCAAATGAGGTGGAGTCTGTTTTTGAAGTTCCTGCTAACCACATTCTGAATCCGACAAAGTTGTACAGCACCAAGTTTGACCTAAAAAACAGCAGTCATCGTGTATTTGCTATCCCATATAGACAGCATTTCATCTGGGGCATGACCGCACAAATCATCGAATCAATGCAAAAACATATCATTTCACATTAAAAACTTCTGATATCGGTATTTTTATGGATGCGATCATCATGCGCATCAATATTAATAAAACGTTGCTTCATAAACATTCATTCACATTAGATTAACTTGCCGTTTTCACCGCAAACGCTTGCGGTGAAATAAATTTATACAAACAGCCCTATCGATAAGTTTTTCTAATTTTACTCATTAGCAGAAATCACGAGTAGCACATCATTTTCGTGATAAAAAGCAGGTTTTTGACATATCATTCAATAAGCGTAAGCAATAAATGATTTAGATCTAATTTTCCTAGTGTAAAATCTTGCAAAATTACTCCCGACTTATTTCCTGTTCCCAAAATGAGTAACTAAAAAATGAATACAACTACTTCTGCGGTTTCTACCGCACAATCGTCTAGTAAGTTTTCTTACAAAGACTTTACCTGGTGTCTGTCCCTTTTTGGTACGGCAGTAGGTGCCGGTGTACTATTCCTTCCTATTAAAGCAGGTGCAGGTGGCTTTTGGCCATTAGTAATCCTAGCCCTAATCGCAGCACCAATGACTTGGTTCGCACACAAATCTTTAGCTCGCTTCGTTCTTTCTGCGAAAAACCCAGAAGCGGACATCACTGACACAGTAGAAGAGCACTTTGGTAAGACTGGCGCAAACCTTATTACGTTCGCTTACTTCTTCGCTATCTACCCAATCGTACTTATCTACGGTGTTGGTATCACAAACACGGTTGACTCTTTCCTAGTTAACCAAATGGGTATGGAATCTATTCCTCGCTGGCTACTTTCCGGTGCACTTATCGCTGCAATGACAGCGGGCGTAGTGTTCGGTAAAGAGCTTATGCTGAAAGCAACTTCAGCGATGGTTTACCCTCTAGTGTTCATCCTACTAGCGCTGTCTGTGTACCTAATTCCTGGTTGGAACACTTCAATGATGGAAGTATCACCTGACTGGGGTGCAATGCCAGCTATCGTATGGCTAGCAATCCCTGTTATCGTGTTCTCTTTCAACCACAGCCCAATCATTTCTCAGTTCTCTAAAGAACAACGTCGTGTATACGGTGATGACGCAGTTAAGAAAACTGACGCTATCACTGGTGGCGCAGCGATGATGCTAATGGGCTTTGTAATGTTCTTCGTTTTCTCTGTTGTACTTTCTCTGTCTCCAGAGCAACTAGCAACAGCACAAGAGCAAAACATCTCTGTTCTTTCTTACCTAGCAAACGTTCATGAGTCTCCACTGATCTCTTACTTAGGTCCACTGGTTGCTTTCGCGGCTATCACTTCTAGCTACTTCGGCCACTTCCTAGGTGCGCATGAAGGTCTAGTTGGTCTAGTGAAATCTCGTTCAAAATCGCCAGTAAGCAAGATCGAGAAGATGTCTCTTATCTTCATCGTAATCACAACTTGGATCGTTGCTATCGTTAACCCAAGCATCCTAGGTATGATTGAAACAATGGGCGCACCGATGATTGCGGCAATTCTATTCTTGATGCCTATCTTCGCAATGCAAAAAGTTCCAGCGATGGCTAAGTACAAAACTTCAGCACCTGTGCAAATTTTCACAGCAATCTGTGGTCTTGCTGCCATTAGTTCTGTAATCTACGGCGCTCTTTAATCATCCCTGCCCTAGCACGGTATGATTAATCCAAAAATATAACGATAAAATTAAGCCTCCCAACTCCCCTTGGGAGGCTTTCTTCTGAGGTAATCGATATGATTAGTGTTTTTGATATCTATAAAATCGGTGTTGGACCTTCAAGCTCACACACTGTAGGCCCAATGAAAGCGGGTAAAGAGTTTATTGATGATCTTCGTGCAATGGGAAAACTGCGCGACATCACTAAAATCACCGTTGACGTTTATGGATCACTATCACTGACAGGGAAAGGTCACCACACAGATATTGCTATCATCATGGGTCTTGCAGGCAACACTCCAGAGAAAGTTGATATCGATTCTATCCCGGGCTTTATCGCTCGCGTAGAAGAAACTGAACGCCTTCCTGTTGGCATGCACTGTCACACAGTATCGTTCCCACGTGAAGGTGGAATGAACTTCCACAAAACAAACCTTGAGTTACACGAAAACGGCATGCAAATCCACGCTTGGATTGACGACGAAAAAGCGTACTCAAAAACTTACTACTCCATCGGCGGTGGTTTCATCGTTGATGAAGAAAACTTCGGTAAAGAAGTTGAGAACCCAGTAAAAGTTCCTTACCCGTTTACAACGGCAGAAGAGCTTGTAAAGCAATGTCATGAAAGCGGCCTGTCTATCAGTGCGCTAACCATGAAAAATGAACATGCGCTTCATTCTGACGAAGAAACTCGTACTTACTTCGCAAACATCTGGCGCACAATGCGCGAATGTATGGATCGCGGTATGAACGAAGAAGGCATTCTACCTGGTCCACTACGCGTGCCTCGTCGTGCAGCAGCACTTCGTCAGCAACTGCTTACTTCTGAAAAAACAACAAACGATCCAATGTCTGTTGTTGACTGGGTAAACATGTTTGCTTTTGCAGTAAACGAGGAGAACGCAGCAGGTGGTCGTGTTGTAACTGCGCCGACTAACGGTGCATGTGGCATCATCCCAGCAGTCTTGGCTTACTACGATAAGTTCATCCAAACTGTGACTGAAAAAGATTACATCCGTTACTTTGCCGCTTCTGGCGCAATCGGTGGTCTTTACAAGCGCAACGCGTCAATCTCTGGTGCAGAGGTTGGCTGTCAGGGTGAAGTTGGCGTGGCATGTTCTATGGCGGCGGCTGGCCTTGCGGAGCTTATGGGTGGTAGCCCAGAGCAAGTATGTATGGCTGCAGAAATCGCGATGGAGCACAACCTAGGTCTAACTTGTGACCCTGTTGCAGGTCAGGTTCAAGTTCCATGTATCGAGCGTAACGGTATCGCGGCTGTAAAAGCGATCAACTCAACTCGTATGGCACTACGTCGTTCTTCTGCTCCTACTGTATCTCTAGATAAAGTTATCGAAACCATGCTAGAGACTGGTAAGGACATGAACGCGAAATACCGCGAAACTTCTCAAGGCGGCCTAGCAGTAAAAGTTATCTGTTAATAAGCCTTGCTGAATATCGACGAAACCCGAGCCGCTGCTCGGGTTTTTTATACCTTATTAACTATGAATAATGGGTTGCTACGCCCAGCATAAAAAAACCTAAAACCTTGAATATATCCAATTATTATGGATATCCCCGTAAAAAATCACATCCCTCTCCTAGCTTTATTGATAACGTAGCCAAAAATTAAACTTGGAGCACACCAACACATGATTAGGTTTGAAATTGGAAACCAAATCTGCGTTTGCTTGTCCGAAAACGAAATATCTTTAGAGCTCAATCAATCACTCCACCACTCCATTCCTGTCAACCCAAATGAGTACGCCATTCTGTCAACCATCGCCAAATACGGCAGCTTAAATACGCCAATTAGCCAGCGATTGATAGAAAGCAAAATCACTCAACAATACAAAATGACACTGCCTGAAAATGGCTTTAAAAACGCGGTGGCCGCTCTAAGAAAGAAATTTCGCAAGCTCACGGAAGAACACGTAACCACAAAAAAAAATATTATCGAAAATATTCACCGGACCGGATACTTCATCCCTTTTACTATGCAAAACAACCATCAGAATGGTATCGACCATCAACACAAGATCAATCAATACACAACAAACAGCCTTGGCAAAGCCCTTCGTATTTGTCTGCGTAATAAAAAGATCTATTCAGATACACTGTGGGTCGTGTTGATCACAGCGATCATTTTCTTTGCCATCTGTTACTACGCGATAAACAGCATTGTGAAACATAATTATCTGGATAACGCCTTCGAAATTGCAGAGAATCTTTCCCAAAAGAGCTGCTTTGCTGATGAAAGAGAATTGAAGTCGCTCTTTGATAATGTAAAGCTGGTCGAATCGAGCATGATGCTGGACCGTTTCAATATCCGGTGTTTAGTCACCCCCGAAACCGTTGTCCCTGTCAGCAAAAAAGCATTTGAAGAGTGGAGTTATAATAGCAATTATACGACCCAATCATTTGACTTGAATAACGCGACCGTTTTGGTTCGTGTCAAAAACATTAACTTATCCGACAACGTTGAAAATCATATTTCGCGTTTTTTTCTTTCCGGCATGAAGCTATCAACCAATACAGGGACCTCTTTAGAAATTGGTAACACCAATGAACGCTTTTTCAACTATCACGTGAAGAACAGCGGCTATAAAGAGGTGTATTACATCTCTGGCCCGTTTCAAAGCATCATTTTATTAAGCTTGCTGTTTCTAATAATACTGCGCCATCGCTCTCTACAAGCCTTTATGGCTTATTTGTGTGCAATTCGACAATTTAAAATCAAACTGGAGCCGATTTATGACACTTCAGCGCAAAAGATTGTGCATTACGAAGCGCTCTCGCGGTTTAAGGTAAAAAATACGCAACGGTTTATTGAAACACTGATCCGCAATGGGCTGCTCCTTACTCATACCTTACTGGTGATAGAGTCCATCTATACTAAGCACAAAGCGCTGCCTATTCCTATCAGCATCAATATTTGTCCTTCTTTGCTGCGAGGACGCAACTTTTCAATCCTACACAGAGAACTATCTAACCGAGATTGTCGTTTGCTAACGATTGAAATCACGGAAAATGCATCGATGTACTATACCTCCGAGATTTATGGCAATGTCGCGAAACTAAAAGCACTGGATTGTAAAATCAGTATCGATGACTTTGGCACTGGCAACAACAACGTGTCGCTCATCAGTAAAATCAATCCAGATTATTTGAAAATAGATCGGGAATTTGTGATTGGTTTAAAGTCGGACGATAAGAAAGTGGAAACGTTGCGTCAGTTAATCGCCATGGGAAATACGTATCGCTGCACGGTCATTGTTGAAGGCGTAGAAACCGCCGATAGCGCTCACTTACTCACAACATTAGGTGCCTATATTCACCAAGGTTATTATTATCCTCTGCATTTCTAGCTTTTCTTAACCTCGTGAGTTACTTAAACTAGAGGGAATACTCTATTAAAGTTCGTGGCGGCATGAGGATATGCCGCCAATTTGTGGTTGAACCATGATTGCTATTAAACCCACCAAACTGAAAGATTTTTCGAGTTTGATGCAATTGGATGTGCAGGAAGAGCAGAAAGGATTTTCTACGCCGTTTGAAGTGGCTTATCAAAAACGCAATAAGTCTGAAGCGTTCTTTACGATTTATTCTGACGATCTATTAGTTGGCTATCTTGTTATCGATAAAGGCTTCTCCCAACATGCGCCCTTTGCCAAAAGGCACGAACTGGGGCTCAAGTACTTGATGGTTGATCAACGTTTCCAACGCCAAGGGGTTGGGAGTGAAGCGTTACGCAAACTGTTCGTTTACGCGTATACCATTGACCCTGAAAGCAACTCTCTTTGCGTCACTGTGCCACAGAGTCAGCAATACGCTATCAGTTTTCTTGATGCGTGTGGATTCATCAATACAGAGAAAACAACGTTTGGTGAGAACGAAAAAGAGTGGATTTTACGTCATCCACTGAGCTAGCAAGAAAAGTATAAAAAATTAGGGAATATCCAGATACAACAAAGGCAAGCTCATGGCTTGCCTTTGTCTTCAATGCTCAATAAAAAGTGACTTATTCACCTTTGTAAATACAACCGGCTGTGCACGTCTCTTTGATTTCAACTTTACTTAGCAACGGTAAACTTGGCTTAAGCTGTTGCCAAATCCATTTTGCTAGCACTTCGCTCGTCGGATTCTCCAAACCTTCAATGTCGTTCAGGTAATAATGGTCTAAACGATTGTAAATTGGTTTGAATGCCGCTTTGATTTCAGCGAAATCCACTACCCAACCAGTATGCGGGTCTACCTCACCTTCTACATAAAGACGAACTAAGAAAGAGTGTCCATGCAAACGACCACACTTATGGCCTTCAGGTACATGTGGCAAGTGATGTGCCGCTTCGAACATAAACTCTTTGTACAATTCTGTTTTCATCTTGATTCTCAGGCTTTAAAAAGACACGCAATACTAAGGAATTCACTGCCAACAGACAAGTGCTACTCAATACAAGCGTAGCAAAACGCCGTTTGTTCTCAGCGAAAATAATTAAACCTTTGTCCTGAACGTCGTATTTCTGTCATGCGCCAAACATTTGATTACACAGCACTCACATCACAATTACATATCCCCAACATGAGTGGGGTCACAATCATTCATTTCGTTGATCGCAGTGTGCATTTGTGCACATTAAGATTGTGCAGTTCGTTCCAATTACACTTATAAATTTATGCGCTCAACTATCACTTTTAAGCTCTTGCTCGCGTTAATTGCCGTCTTCAGCTGTGTTCTGGCTGCCTCTACGGCTTATCAATACCATCAACAAAAAACCTTAATCAATGATGTTCTCAGTGAACAGCTTCATGATAAGGCCAGTAATTACTTCGATAGCCTAAACATGATGATGCTAACAGGCACCATGTCGCAAAAAGAAACTTTGCGAAAAAAAGCACTCGCTCAAGAAGGGATTGAAGAAGTTCGCGTGTTGCGGGCCGATACCGTAACCAAGCTTTACGGACCAGGACAAGCAAACCAACAACCGGTCGATGATATTGACCAACGAGCTTTAAATGGCGAACTGGTCATTGAGCCAATTTCAGCCAATTGGGGGAACGGACTGGTTGTCGCGCTACCAATGAAATCAAGCGAAAATTATCGTGGCACCAACTGCGTTTCTTGCCATGTAGCACCAGAAGGCGAAGTATTGGGCGCGATTCGTTTGGAATACAACATGAACCACGTCAATTCAATGATCAATAAACAGGCAATGTTTGCGATGGGAATAATGGCCGTTATCGCGTTTGTTGGTTTTATTATAACGATGAGTTTGATTCGTAAGATCATTGTTCGCCCAATACAAAAAACGTCGCAATTCATGGCGAATGTGAGCCATAGTAAAGATCTATCTCAACGACTTGTTCATCACCAAAAAGATGAGGTAGGCCAACTTTCTACCGCGATTAATTCGTTTATGGATACGGTATCCGAGAGTTTAGAGCGTGTACAAGACACCTCCCACTCTCTTGCCAATTCAGCCAGTCAGTTAACGGATGTTGCACAATCAACAGACAAAGCGGCCAATAATCAACAATTGGAAACCAGTGACGTACAAAGCAACATCACCGACATGTTGCAACAACAAACCGCCGTTGAAGACTCGACCAATAACGCCACAGCTCTAGTCAACCATACCGTTGATGTTGCTACTCACAGCGCAAGCCAAGCACACAGCGTGAGCGAAGACATCAAACACTTGGTGAGCAATATTGACGGCGTGCGGGAGAAAATCAGTTCGTTAAACCAAAGAACCGAAGAAGTATCATCCATTCTTGGGGTCATTAAAGGCATTGCAGAACAAACGAACCTACTCGCGTTGAATGCTGCAATTGAAGCCGCCCGAGCCGGAGAGCAAGGACGCGGTTTTGCCGTCGTCGCGGAGGAAGTGCGTAACCTAGCTTCTCGGACCGCCGAAGCCACAGGCAACATTGAGCATATCATTTCTCAATTCCAGCAAGGGAGTGAAGAGTCCTTAGCCTCTGTGGATACTGTCTGCCAGTTTGCTCACCAACGTTCAGTCGATGTCGAAACACTTTCAGTCACGATGCATAACGTTGTCGATGAAATGCATCAAGTTCTGAAACATGCGGAAAACATTCAAAGCCAGACGCAAACCACATCCGACGTCAGTCAGCGTATTCAATCCAAAATTGATGTGATCACACTGCATGCTGACGACACATCGCAATCAGCATCGCACACGCGTGATATTAGTGTTGATTTAGAGCATCTATCCGAACGTTTAGAGCAATTACTTAACCAATTCACACTTTCAGAGCATCAAAGAGTGAATAAATAGAGAGATTCTCCCCATCAAAATGAATATAAAGGTTGATGCGAGCGAATTGACAGGTAATATGTCTCGTTGAATCTGTAAAATGCTACCCAACTCAGCACTTAGCTTGTTTTTTGAACAAAAATGTTATTAGACAAGTACTTTAATAAGTGTTGGGTTGAATTTTTACCTCAATGGAGAATATTGAAAACATGACTTACGCGCCTGTATCAGACGTATTGAAAGGTCAGCTAGCAGTAGACAGCGAAGTGACTGTTCGTGGCTGGATCCGTTCACGTCGTGATTCCAAAGCTGGAATCTCTTTCCTTGCCATATATGACGGCTCTTGTTTCGACCCGATTCAGGCCGTGGTCCCAAATAATCTTAATAATTACGAAGACGAAGTACTAAAGCTAACGACTGGCTGCTCTGTTGAAGTAACTGGTAAGATTGTTGAATCTCCTGCAAAGGGCCAAGACTTCGAACTTGCTGCCACTGGCGTTAAAGTGGTTGGCTGGGTTGAAGACGCTGAAACTTACCCGATGGCAAAAACTCGTCACTCTATCGAGTACCTACGTGAAGTTGCGCACCTACGTCCGCGCACAAACGTAATCGGTGCGGTAGCTCGTGTACGTAACTGCCTATCTCAAGCGATCCACCGCTTCTACCACGAGCAAGGTTACTTCTGGGTATCTGCGCCGTTGATCACTGCCTCAGATGCTGAAGGTGCTGGTGAAATGTTCCGCGTTTCTACGCTAGACATGGAAAACCTGCCTCGTACAGACGCTGGCAAAGTGGACTACAACGAAGACTTCTTCGGTAAAGAAACTTTCCTTACGGTATCTGGTCAGCTAAACGCGGAGGCTTACGCTTGTGCACTAAGCAAGGTTTACACTTTCGGCCCTACTTTCCGTGCTGAAAACTCAAACACAAGCCGCCACCTAGCAGAGTTCTGGATGGTTGAGCCTGAAGTTGCGTTTGCAGAACTGGACGACGTTGCGAAACTGGCTGAAGACATGCTTAAGTACGTATTCAAAGCAGTACTTGAAGAGCGTCGCGATGACCTTGAGTTCTTTGCTCAGCGCATCGACAAAGAAGCCGTTAGCCGTCTAGAGAACTTTGTTTCTTCTGACTTCGCACAAGTTGACTACACTGACGCGATCCAAATCCTGCTGGATTCTGGCCGTGAGTTCGAATTCCCAGTTGAGTGGGGTATCGATATGTCATCTGAGCACGAGCGTTTCCTAGCGGAAGAGCACTTCAAAGCGCCGGTAATCGTTAAGAACTACCCGAAAGACATCAAAGCATTCTACATGCGTATGAACGATGATGGTAAGACGGTAGCGGCAATGGACGTTCTAGCACCTGGCATCGGTGAAATCATCGGTGGTTCTCAGCGTGAAGAGCGTCTAGACGTACTGGATGCACGTATGCGCGAAATGGGTATCGACCCTGAGCACATGAGCTGGTACCGCGACTTACGTCGTTACGGCACAGTGCCACACGCAGGCTTTGGTCTAGGCTTTGAGCGTCTAGTATCTTACGTAACAGGCATGGGCAACGTTCGTGACGTGATCCCATTCCCACGTACACCTCGCTCTGCGAACTTCTAATCACTTTTTAGTGAGACAGAATTAGAAAAGACCTCCCTAGTGGAGGTCTTTTATTTTGTGCTCAACCGTCAATACTATCTGCCAAGCAACTCAAGCTTGAGTTAGCCTTCTTCCTTATCTCTGTCCGCTTTTTCAGCGTACTTTACGCCCACAATACATAAGCCAAACATTACGAAAGGGATCACGGCCGCGGTGTACTCTGTCCATGCCATATGAGAGAAAGACTTCGCCAAAATGAGATGCGCAAATACCAGTAAAAACGCACTAAAAATAGCAACGGCGATTAACCTTAACTCATGTTTAACCAACTGCTTTTTCATCTTAAATCCTGCTTAATCGTCCAAGGTCTGTCGACCTGAATAATGATTGAAGCACAATTTGCAAAAATGGCGCTGATACAGTTGGAGCAAAAAAACACTAAGCAGTTTAATGAGTTTCAATTCTGAGTAATTCGCGAAGCAAATCACCTAACCTTTTGATAGCACGTTCTAAACTCGTTTCTAAAGGAAGCGATGTATTCAGTCTTAAATAGTTTTCGTATTGATCACTTATCGAAAAGAGTTTGCCATAAGCGACAGTAACCTGCTCAGACAATAGTGCTTGATATACCGCTTTACTTGATACTCCATCTGGCAATTTCAGCCAAAGAAAGTAACCACCATCAGGACGTTGATAGGTAACCTCTTTAGGTATGTGCTTTGCGAGTAAATCCACGAAGTCAGCTTGACGGTGTTGCAGTGTCTTACGCAGCTTTCTCAGGTGGTTGTCGTAACTGTCGTTTTGTAAGTAGTGTGCAACTCCCTGCTGAATAGGGGCACTCCCAGACAATGTCGATATTAACTGGAGCTTTTGAATAGTCTCGTTAAAACGCTTATTCACCACCCAACCCAAGCGATATCCAGGGCATAAACTCTTAGAAAAAGAACCACAATGAAGGACACGCTCTTGCTCATCAAAGGTCTTTAATGAGTTCGGCCTTTTGTCAGAAAAATACAGCTCAGAGTACACATCGTCTTCGATGAGATACACATCATATCGATTGGCTAACTCAACAATGTATCGTTTGTGTTCATCAGACAAAGAAGCCCCAGTTGGATTATGAAAGTTCGTCATTAACCAACAAGCCCGAACATCTTCATTGGCAAAAGCTGCTTCGATTTGTTCAAGCGAATGCCCACTCTCATCATCGACACTGATTTCAATAGCCTTGAGACCTAACCGTTCTACCGCTTGAAGTGCGCCATAAAACGTTGGGGATTCGACAACGACGGTATCACCTGGTCGGGTGACCGCTTGCAAACTCAAGTTTAATGCTTCTAGCGCACCGGAAGTAATAACTACATCATCATGGGTTAGTGATATCCCATGATGAATATACCTCTGAGCGACGACTCGCCTTAACGACTCAGCACCAGGAGGTAGGTTGTCTAGCAACTTATCCGGCCCCATTTTTCGTCCCGAGCTGGCCAAATTACGGTTAAGCGACTCTAAAGGAAACAAACACGGATCCGGAAACGCCGAGCCTAAATGAACAACATCCGATGTTGCTTGATGCTTCAAAAACGAATACAACTCATCATTCAACTTGGTGCATGGTGTATTGTTGCTTTTAATTCCATTCGTATTAGTGAGACGTTCAAGATCGGCAGTCACATAGTAACCAGATTGAGGCTTTGCTATCACCCAGCCTTGCGCCTCTAGCAATTGATAGGCTTGTAATACCGTACCTGCACTTACGGAATGATTGCGGCTGGTGACGCGTATTGAAGGCAGCTTCTCCCCTGCTCTCCAAGTATCTTGCTGAATTTGTGCCTTAAACAATTCGGCCAATTGACGGTATCGATTCATGTATCCCTCATTTCACTTGCAGCCGCACCATAGCATACTTCGCGCCAGCATTCTGATATGGCAGTAGTCAATTTAGCAACGTAATTTATCAAGCTTGTTAATAGCAATTTCGACGACGAAGTGAGAATTTATGTTCCATACTTTTACTGATACGTCCGAGTGGTCTTAAATCTTTGCCTTGTCCGAAAAGCAAGGCATTCCACAGAGCTGAGAGTGTAAAGTCCACTTAGACATCTATCTTTTAAGTCGGGAGGAAGCGATGAAAGTATTTACAATGGACGATCTCTCTTATCGCGGGAAACATAAAGGTGTACATAGCTGGGACCATCCTGGCGGCACAACCCCTTATTACTGGCATCCTGATTGGTTGCATATCGCTGAAGATGCTTTGGGTGAACACAAAAAGGCTGACCTTGAAGTCCCTGACGGAGAAGCAGCGACAGAAGAGCATGCAAAAGCGGCGATTCTCAAACACTTGAATGACGAGTAGCTTAGGCTCTATCACCGTTCAAGAATAGCGTTAGGCAGGCGAATCCATCGTCGTATGCTTTAAACGCAGATAAAGCCAAAACCTGCCAAATAGTAAATTCTTCTGAATGAGAAGTACGCATCGTCTGTAGCTATCGAATGACAAAATAAGTCGATAGTTATCACATTAATTTTCATTACATCTGTTACATTTAGATAGTAATGGTGATGCACACCTCAACTCATGGATTATGAGAGAAAACAATAATGGCGAAATACAACGAAGAAGACATTAAATACAAAGGTGAATCCAACGGCGTACATTCTTGGAGTTCACCTTCCGGCCAACCTTATTATTGGCACCCAGATTGGCTACACGTAGCGGAAGATGCGACGGGCACACACCCGAAACAAAAGCTTGACGTCGAAAAAGCGGAAGTCCCAACAGAGAAGCACGCGTTAAAAGCAATCTTAAAGCATATGAACGACTGGGCGACTGAGAAGCTTTCTTCTAATCCAGACATCGAAACCAATGCGGTTGAGTCTGAAATCGATCTGAAGAAATAACATCAATCGGCCTCTATACTTCTTACAAGCAAACGCTCCACCTTTAGTGGGGCGTTTTTGTCTCAACTAGTAACCGCCACTCCACGTAAATCACTAACGCAAAGCACTGAAGTCAAACGATTGGTACGTGAACAAAACTTCATCAACCATGGTATAAATCCCCTTCAAACTCTGTGCCTACCAAACGTTTTCATGGCAAAAACTTTAGTTATGTTAGAATTCTGTTTCAAATCGCAACTTTTTTAGGTTTTCTTTTCAGTAACGGTTGTAACCAATATTGCTGAAAGGTATAAATGTTAGCACACCCCTTCGATTAACATGGATGAAGATTATGTTTGAAAAAGTAGTTGCCGCTCCGGCTGACCCTATTCTTGGCCTTACTGAAGAGTTTAAAAAAGATGCTCGCGCAGACAAAATTAACCTTGGCGTAGGTATTTACAAAAACGAGCAAGGCGAAACTCCCGTTCTTGCAACAGTAAAGAAAGCTGAAGCAGCGCTTGTTGAAACTGAAAAAACCAAATCTTACCTAACTATCGAAGGCACAGCTGAGTACGGCATTGCCGTACAAAAACTGCTTTTCGGCTCTGATGCAGAAATTGTAAACGAAAAACGCGCTAAAACAGCTCAAGCTCCAGGTGGTACTGGTGCATTACGTGTTGCTGGTGAGTTCATTAAACGCCAACTTGGCGATGTAAAAATCTGGATCAGCAACCCTACTTGGGCAAACCACAACGGCGTATTTACTGCTGCTGGTATCGAAACGGCACAATACAGCTACTACAACGCTGAAACAAAAGACAAAGACTTCGATGCAATGCTAAACGATCTGCAATCTGCATCTGAAGGTGACATCGTGCTTCTACACGGCTGCTGCCACAACCCTACAGGTATCGACCCAACTGCTGAAGAATGGGAAACATTGGCGAAACTAGTCGCAGAGAAGAAATTGCTTCCTCTATTTGACTTCGCATACCAAGGCTTTGCTAAAGGCGTGGAAGAGGATGCGGCGGGTCTTCGTACTTTTGCTAAGTACAACAAAGAAATCCTAGTCGCGAGCTCGTTCTCGAAAAACTTTGGCCTTTACAACGAACGCGTTGGTGCCTTCACGTTAGTAGCGGAATCAGAAGAAGTCGCAACAACCGCATTTTCGCAAGTTAAAGCCATTATTCGCTCTATCTACTCTAACCCACCTGCGCACGGCAGTGCTGTCGTGACTCACATTCTTGGCAACGCCGAAATGCGTGCGGAATGGGAAGCTGAAGTAGCAGAAATGCGTGACCGTATCCAAGAGATGCGTGAACTATTTGTAGCGACACTAAAATCAGAAGGCGTGGACGCAGACTTTAGCTTCATCGAACGTCAAAATGGTATGTTCTCTTTCTCTGGCCTATCTAAAGAGCAAGTAAACCGTCTGAAAGAAGAGTTCGGTATTTACATCGTCGGTTCAGGCCGAATCAGTGTTGCTGGTATGACGAAGTCAAATATGGGCCCTCTGTGTAAAGGCATTGCAGCGGTTTTATAATCGATAGTCGCATACTTTATTAAAAGGAAAGGTCAGCATAAGCTGACCTTTTTGTTTTTATTTATTGCCAATAAATGAACCAGTCCGCTAGTAGACAAACTTCAAACTCAGCCCCACTTCATTGACATAATCAGAGCTCTCACCGCTGTAATCGGTATCTCTAAACTGATAAAAAAGACCAGTACCAATAACATCATGCCATTGGTAGTTAAAACCTATCTTAAAATTGTTCTCATCGACGATATCACTGCGGTTAACTTCCACCTCGGCCGTCGCAATAAGTTTTTCACTGAATAAGTAATTCACCCCAACGGTGACGGCTTGAAGCAATTCGCTATCTGAAGATAACGTATTATCCGTTTTGTCGTCCGTCGCTTTCGCTTTGATTGCACCTATTCCATATTTACCGTAGATATCGAATTGATCCGTAATCCCATAACGATAACCCCCACCAAACAACAAACGGTCAATGCGAAGAGTAAAGTCGTCCGGATGGAAAAACTGCGCCGAGTAATCGACATTAAACAACCAGTTCTCAGTAAATAAGTAATTACCACCGAGCCCAATTGTGGTCGCGTTCGAATTATCTAACCACTCTTCATTTGTGGTTCCGGCACCCACATCCAGGTGAATGTGTTCATACCCAAATTTTTCTGCTTGGTCCATGACCGCCGCGCTAGTTACTGCTGGCAAAGCAGCTAAAGACGCAAGCAATAAACTTCTCACCATTCGACTTCCTTTCATGAGAATTATTTAAACACTGCCCCCAAATCACCTTGAGTGGCTTAGTTCAACAAAAATAACTTAGTTTACAGACGCGGTAAAGATTTGAAATCTGCTATGCCTCTAAATCAAGCATTGGCCCAAAATATATCGACCACGTCCGCTCACCTTTTAAGTGACTATATAGTAGTAGAAATGCCGATTCCTTATCGTGCGATATGTCAGAATCTTATGACTGAGTACGAAAATCACGGTTCAGATAAGACTCTGTTTTAAAACTAAGTTAAGATTACTTTATTATTTGCGAACTAAAAGGCACCTTCGATGGATGCAGAACTTCTCGAGATTTATAACTTTCTCGCCAAGTACCCCCCGTTCAATGAACTCCCTGAAGAAACACTAAACAAGGTGACAGAGAGCGTCGAGATCTCGTACTACCGAGAAGATACCCCAATCATCCATTTTGGAGACTATATCCAAGATCTCTACGTGGTGCGAAGCGGTGTCGTAGAAGTTTATCGACGTAAAGGAGAGCTTTATAACCGTCTTGATGAAGGTGACCTCTTTGGTCAAATGGGAATGCTAACCAACAACAAAGTACGCTTTCCAGTAAAAGCCATTGAAGATACTCTGCTCTATTGTATTCCTGGTGACGTTTTCCAAGAGATATACGACAACTTTGATTCCTTTGCAGACTTTGTCGAAGTGGAAAATAGTGCTCGTTTACGCCAAGCCATTTCAGAAAACAAAGATGCCAATGACCTGACGACATCGAAAGTGAAAACCTTGCTGACTGGCGATGCTCATACAATTGATCGTGGACAGACAATCCAGCAAGCCGCGCAGCAGATGGCGAATGACAACGTATCTGCTCTACTTATCGTCGATCCAGATTTCGTTCGTGACGAAGATGACCCACAGTCTCCGGTACTTGGTATTATTACTGACCGTGACTTGTGTACCCGTGTGTTAGCCGAAGGCTTGTCTCCACAGGACGATGTATCAAGTGTGATGACCACTGAAGTCATGTCTCTTGATCACAATGCCTACATCTATGAAGCAATGTTAACCATGCTGCGTTACAACGTGCACCATCTGCCTGTGGTTAAAAACCAATTGCCTATTGGTATTATCGAAACAACCGACATTGTTCGTTATGAATCACAAAACTCGCTCTTATTGGTGAGCAGCATTTTCCAACAACAGACCATCGAAGATTTGGCAGTTGTTGCTGAAGAAGTAAAAAGCAGCTTTGTACGCCTGGTCAACGAAGATGCCAACTCACACATGGTGGGCAGTGCGATGTCCGTGATTGGTCGAAGCTTCAAACAGCGTCTGTTAGAAATGGCCGAAGAAGAGCTTGGCCCACCACCAATTCCTTATTGTTTCCTTGCACTTGGCTCAATGGGACGTGATGAGCAACTGTTGGTGACTGACCAAGATAACGCCATCATTCTAGATGAGACCTACCAAGAAGAGAAACATGGCAAGTACTTCGAAGCTTTAGCGAAATACGTCAGTGATGGATTAGATGCCTGTGGCTACAAGTATTGTACGGGCGATATTATGGCAACCAACCCATTATGGCGCATGACTCGTTCAGAGTGGGAAGAGTGCTTCGCTGACTGGATTGATAACCCGAACCCGAAAGCGCTACTCAACGCGTCCATCTTTTTCGATTTGGATGGCGTTTACGGTCGCTTAAAATGGGCAGAACAATTAACCAGCTTTATTGTTCGTCGTGCGCGTAAAAACAATCGCTTCTTAGCCTGTCTGGCTCGCAACGCACTTAACCGAACGCCGCCACTTGGCTTCTTTAAAGACTTTGTGATGGAGAAAGATGGCAGACACAACAACTCCATCAACCTCAAACGTCGCGGTACGGCTCCTCTGGTCGACTTAATTCGCGTTCACTCTCTGGCGGTTGGCTCACGTGCACAAAACTCGTTTGAGCGTCTCGACGACATCATTGATGCTGGCATTTTGCCAAAAGGTCGTGCACAAGACTTAAAAGACGCACTAGAGTTTATTTCCATGGTGCGTATTCGTCACCAAGCGACGGACGTGGAATTAGGCATTGACCCAGATAACAATATCGAACCAGAAAATCTCTCTGAATTTGAACGTCGCAACCTAAAAGATGCTTTCCAAATCCTAAGCAATGGGCAGAACTTCCTTAAGTTCCGCTACCAAGCGAATAAGAGCTTTAAGTGAGGTTGAACATGATCAAAAAGCTCTTTCAGAAGCCAACCATTCAGTGGCCAACGAAATTTGAACAAAAGTTGGAGATGGCTAAAGATGAGAATTTAATTGCGTTTTATAGCAATAAACCACCTGCACCAGAGACCCCGCTGTCTGAGGTGGAGTTCGTCGCGCTAGATTTCGAAACGACGGGGTTGAACCCCGAAAAACATGACATCATTACCATTGGTTTAGTGCCGTTTAACTTGAAGCGGATTTTTTTGCGCAATTCGCGTCATTGGAAAGTTCGCCCGCAGCGAGCACTCGATGAAGACTCGGTAATCATACATGGTATTACTCACAGTGAATTGATCGATGCACCTGACTTGGGCGACATCTTAAGCGAGCTACTACCATGCTTAAGCGGAAAAATCATTGTTGTGCATTATCGTCGTATCGAGAGAGAATTTCTGGATAAAGCACTCAAAAGCCGATTAGGGGAAGGAATTGAGTTTCCAGTGATAGATACGCTGCATCTTGAAGAAACCATTCAACAGAAACGCTCTGGCTCACTCTGGGAGCGTTTAAAAGGGAAAAAGCCAGAATCGGTTCGGCTAGCGCAATCTCGACGCCGTTATGGTCTGCCAGACTATACCCCTCACCATGCATTAACCGATGCAATTGCTACGGCAGAACTGCTACAAGCGCAAATCGCCCATCATTATAGCGAAGACCAACCGATTAGTGAGTTCTGGCTATAACGTCTTGCTAGCTTAATAAGCGATCAAAAAAGGAGCCAAATGGCTCCTCTTTATTTAGGTCGGTATCCGATTACAGCTTAAAGCGTTGAATCTCTTGCTCTAATTCGTGTGAAAGCTCAGATAGGTGGGCAGCTTGTTCTGCTGCTTGATGAGCTTCTACCGACAGCTCGTTAGAAACGTCACGAATGCCTTCAGTATTACGCGTGATCTCGGTTGTTACCGATGCTTGCTCTTCTGCCGCCGATGCAATCTGCGTTGCCATGTCACTGATGCGCTCAACAGCAGTATGGATTTGCGTCAAGCTCGCTGCTGCCGCGTTTGCATCATCAACACTGGTGTCAGCCAGACGACGGCTATCACCCATGATGCCAACCGCTTTCGCTGTTGTGCCCTGTAGCATCTCGATAGTTTCTTGAATCTCTTGCGTTGAAGCATGAGTACGTTGGCTCAATACGCGAACTTCATCCGCAACCACAGCAAAGCCACGGCCTTGTTCACCTGCACGTGCTGCTTCAATTGCCGCGTTAAGTGCAAGTAGGTTAGTTTGCTCAGCAATACCTTGAATCGTTGATAGAATCGTATTGATGCTATTTCCGTGTGCTTCTAGCTCTTGAATCACATCAGTGGCGACTTGAACTTCTTGCGCCAAGTTCTGGATAGAACCTTGCGTCTGAGTCACTTGGCTAGAACCGTGTGAACAAGCTTGAACCGCTTCCTCTGAGTTACTTGCCGTGCTATCTGCATTACCTGCAATTTCTTGTGTCGCTGCTGCCATTTCGTTCACAGCCGTCGCAACCATGTTGATCTCATCTTGCTGGTAAGAGATACGCTGACTGCGCTCTTCAGCTTGCTGTGCCGTCGTGCGTGCTTGCTCTGAAAGCGCAGATGATACGTGGCTAAGCTTGGTCACCATCGTGTGCATGTTGCCAACAAAGCGGTTGAAGTTTTCAGCCAATTTACCGACTTCATCATCACTGCGTGGTTCTAGTCGTTGCGTTAAGTCACCTTCACCAGATGCAATTTCCTCAAGTGCATTTGATACACGGCTCAAGTCACGGAACAAGAAACCAACTAACCAAGATACCGCAAGAATAACCACAATGGTGATCATCACTGCAGTGATCAATAGGTCACGTAACAATACCGCATGCCCTGCTTCTTCCGTTGCGCGATCCATTTCAATCGCGAACATCCAATGCGTGCCAGGTACTTTATTAAAGTAGTAAAGCTTCTCTTTGCCTTTGATTACCGTATCTTCGATACGACCTTCATCTGCAGCGCGCTCGATTGCCTCTTCTGAAAAGTCTTTTAGAACACTGGTGATAGGCTTAAGCGTTAAGCTTTTATCTGGATGCGCTAGGAACGTACCTTCATTCATATCGATTAACATCGCATGCGCATTTTCACCTGCATCTAGGTTAATCACGTCGCTGATGAGCTGATCGATCAGTACATCTGCACCAACAACACCAACAAACTGACCATTTTTCATTACTGGCTCAGCAATGGTTACAAGCAGCGCGTTAGTGATTGCATCTTGATATGCAGCTGTGATGATCTGCTTACCTGCGGCGTTAGCATCTTTGTACCAAGGGCGAGTACGAGGGTCGTAATCAGCACGGTTACGCTCAGGGTGAGAGCGATACATATCACCGTTTGGTGTACCAAGGAAGATGTCATCAAAGCCACCAGCCTTGCGAGCTTGTTGTAGGAAAGGGACAACGTCTTGCTCTGTCGAGTAGTCGTTGAATGCGGTAGCAATATCTTTACGGATATTGACCCAATCAGAAATTCCTTCTGACGCAGTAGTACTTAGACTTTGCGCACGTGAATAGACACCTGAACGAGTCTGATCAAATAATTGACCAGCCGACAACCAAGTAAGTGCTGTTGCCATCACAACAACAGCAGAAAGGCTTGCGCCAATAAGCTTTTGTTTTAATGATAATTTCATATTTATAGTTTTTGAGTTGGGAGAACAGTTAAGGTGTGTGAATATTACACACTTTTTCACGACTATTCACTAATTTTTAAAAAACAAAATAGCACATTAACTCTTTGTAAAATATGAACTTTCATGTGTCATTTTTTTGTCTCACCGTCATAAAAACCGCACAAAAAAAGCCAGCAAAATGCTGGCCTTTTGATTACTTGTTACTCAGACAGATTTATAAAATGCCTGAGTTATTGACGTTCTGTTCTCATACCCATCAATAAGCTCACACACATTGCAAGCAGAATGAAGGTAAACGGTAGTGCTGTAGAAATTGCACCTGCCTGAAGCGCTTGAACTGCTTCTGAGCCACCAATCCACAGTAGAGCAACCGCAATTGCACCTTCCATAAATGCCCAGAAAACACGTTGAAGTACAGGAGCGTCGACTTTACCGCCCGCTGTGATGCTGTCGATAACAAGTGAACCAGAGTCAGAAGACGTGATGAAGAACACAAGTACCAACACAACAGCAATGATTGAAAGCATGCTACCAAATGGAAGAACATCGAACATTTGGAACATAGCAAGTGACACGTCAGTCAAACCATTCGTGCCCAACTCACCTACTTTATCAACAACTTGCTCGATCGCTAGACCACCAAATACTGACATCCAAACAACAGTAACAGCGGTTGGAACCAATAGAACGGCTGTAATGAATTCGCGAACGGTACGACCGCGAGAAACACGCGCAATGAACATACCTACGAATGGTGACCATGAAATCCACCAAGCCCAGTAGAATACTGTCCAGCCTTGGAACCATGCCTCATCTGTACGACCAAACGGGTTACTTAGCGGAATAATATTCTCTACGTATGCCATAAGTGTGGTTGGAATCGAGCCTAAACTCGCAGCCCAACCGATAAGACCAACAAGAATCAGTAGCAAGAACGCCACAACCATGTTGATGTTACTAATGACTTTAACGCCACCATCAATACCACGTACGACTGAAACAACAGCAAGCAAAGTTACAACGGTAATGACGACGATTTGTAGGCCCAGTCCTGGCTCAACACCAAATACGTGATGAATACCACTTGCCGCTTGTTGTGCACCTAAGCCCAGTGACGTTGCAAGACCAAACAGGGTCGCAAGAACGGCCAAGATATCCACGATATGACCAGCCCAGCCCCACGCGCGATCACCCAGAAGCGGGTAGAAGATCGAGCGCATAGAAAGCGGTAAACCTTTGTTGTAGGCAAAGAATGCTAAAGAAAGTGCTACAACACCGTAAATTGCCCATGGGTGAAGACCCCAGTGGAACATCGTCGCACCCAGTGCCAATCTCGCTGCTTCTGGTGTGTTTGCTTCAACACCGAGTGGCGTTTCATACCAACCAGTGAAGTAAGCGACAGGTTCTGCGACACTCCAGAACATTAAACCGATACCCATACCAGCCGCAAATAGCATTGCAAGCCATGACATGAACGAGTAATCGGCAACAGCGTCTTTACCACCTAGGCGGATTTTACCCATTGGCGAAACGATAAGTGCCAAACAGAAAATAACGAAAATATTACCTGCAATAATGAACAACCAATCGAATGAACCAATGATCTTCCATTTCAGCCCATCAAGTGCCGTCTTTGCGGTATGTGCATCTAGAACTAATGCAGCGACAAGAAACAGCGCAATTAAACCTGCACTAATACCAAAAACTGGGTTATGAACATCAAAACCCCATTTTTGAACGTTGTCTTGACCTACCGTATAGTCGGTACTATCGATACTGTACTTATCTATACCCTTTGTCATCGTTCCTCTCTATTTTTGTACTGTTTTTACGTACCAAACAAAAAAATCTTTCGAACACGATACGTTTTACATTCCGTGAAGGCGCAAGATCCTATCATTTGACACGTTTTTGTCTATCTTTTTGCTATGAAAAAATCCAATAACTTACTTTTCACTCAGCAATTTCCGCCTTTAAAAGGATAAACCACTAGCGCAATAGTTAGACCACAAACATTTATTGCTATAATAATTTTAGGTCTTCTTATTTTGTCTACACGACGCGACAAAATGAAATTGGAGACACTACTTAAAATTGTAGTGGTAATTTTTGATTCCACCCCTTTAAATAAGGGCGCATTTAAGTTAGTGTCGCCTCGATAAATGTTCCCTACAGACTGGATGAATAAATTGGAAAAGTACGAAGAAGTATTGGTCTCGATTCGTCAGATCATCCGCGCTATTGATTTACATTCTAAAAAGCTGAGCAAAGAGTCTGGATTGACCGCTCCACAGTTGATTTTGATGCGTGCTATCAATGAGTTAGATAACGTAACGATTAAACAGTTGTCTAGCCACACTAACATGAGCCAAGCGACCGCAACGACCATTCTAGATAGACTAGAACGAGGCCAGTTTGTTGAGCGTCAACGCAGTGTTCAAGACAAGCGTAAAGTGCATGCTGTACTTACGAGCAAAGGCCAAGAAGCCCTAAAGCAAGCACCAACGCCATTGCAGGAACACTTCATTAATCGATTCCAAAAATTGGAAGAATGGGAGCAGTCTCTGCTGCTATCTTCCGTTCAGCGCATCTCAACAATGATGAATGCAGAGGATATCGATGTCGCTCCAATGCTAGAGCTTGGCAGCATTACAAAAGTTGATTAATTTAGCTCTCACGTGCTCGCTTTTTGCGGGCACTACTCTCCTACTCCGTTAACCCTGTTTCAAACGCATATTTCGCTAGCTCTGCCGTCGAATGTAAATCCAACTTGTGCTTAATGTTATGGCGATGCGTTTCTACCGTTCGGTAGCTAATGTTAAGTAGTGTGGCTATTTTCTTACTGCTGTTTCCTTGAGCAACTAATTTAAGCACCGCCTCTTCCCTGCGGCTGAGTGGATTCGTTTTCTGAGTGGCTGGCACCACCTCTTGGGTAAAAAGTGTTTGTGTGACAGACTCGCAGAAATACGTTGAACCTTGATTCACCGTTTTTATTGCTTGCACCATTTTCTCGGCCGAGATTTCCTTGAGCATGTACCCTACTGCGCCAGCTTGCATGACCTTCATGATGTATTCACGGTTATCGTGCATGGTCAGCATAAGTATTTTGCTCTCTGGTCGCTCTTCTTTAATTACCCCTGTCGCTTCAATACCGTTCATTATCGGCATGCTAATGTCCATCAAGATGACATCAGGCTGAAGGTGCTTTGCGACTTCAATCGCTTCCAGCCCATTGCTTGCCGTACCGACCACTTCAATGTCAGGCTCTAACTCCAAGCGAGCCATGAAGCCATCTAAGACCACTTGATGATCATCAACAATCACCACACTAATCGGTTTATCCATAAACTAATTCATCCAAATTAAGCAGCACGGTAATCTCTGTTCCTAAACCAAGCTCACTCATCAGTTCAAACTCACCACCAATGAACTCTACACGCTCTTGCATGTTCCTTAACCCAATCCCTTGTTGGTGCACTGCTTGGTTAACCACAAAGCCAACACCGTCGTCACGTATGAGTAATTGCAGCATATTGCCCATTTTTTGCAAAGTAACCGTCACTTTTTTCGCTCTTGCGTGTTTTTCGATGTTGTTCAAAGACTCTTGAGCAACACGATACAAGGTCGTCGCGACCTCCGACGTCAGTTTGTACTGCTGAGTATCAAAATTACTTTCTATATCAATCCCAGAGTGAGAGTGAAAGTCTTGCAGTAAAGTGGTCAGTGCCGCCTCTAAGCCGATATCATCAAGGGCGCTAGGGCGAAGTTGATGAGAAATATGCCTTACTTCATTTATCGCGGTGACCAATGAGCGTTGCGATTTGTCTAAGTGGGATTTGAGTTTTTCGTCTTCCAGTCTATGACTCATTAAATCCAAATGACATTTACTAGAAACTAACAGCTGGTTGATTCCATCATGCAACTCTCTCGCTAGATGCTTTTTCTCATCCTCTTGAAACATGACGGTTTTATGTGCCAACTCTTTAAGGTTTTTATCGGCAAGACGGTGTTCATGCAGATTGATCGCTAAAGTGAGAACGATAATTACAGCAACGGTCACCGCTAAGATCACGACGACCGAGAAAAAAGTCGTTTCGATATTTTTGTTCACCGCAGCGCGCATATTGGCGACTTCTTGGCTGACGTCCTCAATATAGAGCCCTGTCCCTATCATCCATTCCCACTTATCGAGCCATGCGGCGTAGCTAAGCTTTGGGACGACTTCACCCGTAGATGGCTTTTGCCACAGGTACTGATGAAATCCACCACCTGATTGAGCTTGATACAACAAAGCTTCGATTAGACGATCGCCATTCTCGTCTTCAAGATAGAGTAAGTTCTCCCCGACTAGCTCTGGGAGAACAGGATGTACAAGGTTGGTACCGTATTTATCGTAAGCGAAAAAGTAGCCGTCTCCTCCGTAGCTTAAACGGTTTAAAATCGCTTTCACGCGTGTTTTAGCAACGCTCTCTTCTAAGGTTGGATCGTTGTAGATATAAGAAATGGAGTCAAAGGCGACGTCGACCGTATCTTTCAACGCCGCCTCTTTTGATTGGATCAGGTTTTGATGAAAGATCTCTACCTCTCTTTTGCCAAGAGTCTTGGTTTGATAGATAGAAATCCAACTGATACTCGCTGACACCAATACCACGGGTATCAATGTCAGCAGAATTAACTTTGCTTTGAGAGGCATCCCTTTCCTCCATGAAACGCTGCTTTACAGCTCACTATCTTAGCAGCACAAATAACTCGACTTCGTCCGCCTAGACATAAATAGCAGCTTAACAACTTGTCTCAAAAGGTAAAAACTCTCAGTTCACAAAATCTCTTTTATTATCGAGTGATCAACTCATGCCATAAAAGCCAGGGAAGAACAGCAAAGAAGCCAACACGACAATTTGAATCGCGATAAACGGCATCACACCTTTGTAAATATCTCGCGTAGTGACACCTGCTGGTGCGACGCCTTTTAGATAGAACAAACTAAAACCAAATGGCGGTGTTAGGAATGATGTCTGTAAGTTCATTGCGATAAGAATCGCAAACCACGTCATGTTGATACCCATCAACTCAGCGACCGGCGCAATAATTGGCACGATGATAAAACAGATTTCAACGAAGTCGATAAAGAAACCTAAAATCAGAATCACCACCATGGTAATGATGAGAAAGCCCCACTTTTCTCCAGGCAATTCTAACATCCACTCTTCGACTAGATAATCACCGCCAGTGTAGGTAAATGCCATTGAGAAGGCGGTTGCCCCTAGCAAAATAGCAAAGACCATTGCGGTTACTTTAACGGTTTCTTTCGATGCATCATAAATCATCGACCAACTAAACTGCTTATACAGTAACGACAGAACTGTCGCACCAGCGCCGCCCAGAGCCGCTGACTCTGTTGGCGTTGCAATCCCTGCAAAGATGGAGCCCAATACCACAATGATCAGTGCTAGTGGCGGTAAAACGGCTTTCAGCGCGGTGAACACTTCTTGCTTTCGACTGATCGACTCATCGCGCTCTATCGCCTGTGCGGCTTGAGGGTTCAACTTCGCGTAGATGAGAATGTAGATCACATAGGCGCCAACAAGTGTAACACCGGGCCAAATCGCAGCTTGAAATAGGTCCCCTACCGGTACGCCAAGTACATCCCCTAACAAGATCAACACGATAGAAGGTGGGATAATTTGGCCCAACGTGCCAGACGCACAAATAGTCCCACACGCTAAACCTTTGTCGTAATTGTATTTAAGCATCACAGGCAATGAGATCAACCCCATCGCAACAACTGATGCGCCGACTACGCCCGTTGACGCGGCAAGTAATGCGCCAACTAATACTGTCGAAATAGCAATACCACCACGGACGCCGCCAAACAGACGTCCCATCGACTCAAGCAGTTGCTCTGCAAGCTTCGTCTTCTGAAGTACTAGTCCCATGAAGACAAACAATGGTACGGCCATTAGCACCGTATTTTCCATAATGGATTGAATACGATATGGCATGAAAGCAAACATCTCGATGCCTTCAGCCCAAACACCAAAAATCAGTGCAATACCGCCAAAAGTAAAGGCAACGGGGAATCCCAATAAAAGCGCAAAGAGCGCGACAAAAAACATCACTATACCGATCATAATGACTTCCTTTTACGACTTACCGTTATTACCGGCATAGATAAGATGAGGGTTAACAATCTTGTTGATCGAATGCAGCAGCAGTCCAATGCCACTAACTGCCATAAAGAAAAATGACAGCGGAATCATCGCTTTGATGATCCAACGATATGGCAATCCGCCTGGATCACCAGACGTCTCGCCTAGCGCGTAACTTTCTTTGGCGAAATCGATACCAAACCAAGCCACCAGTAGGCAAAAAGGGAATAAGAAAAATAGCGTGCCTATGATGTCGATGATGGATTGTGCTTTGTAAGATAAGCGTTCATAAAAAATGTCAACGCGAACATGGCCACCAGACTTAATCGCGTAAGGCACACCAAGCAGAAATACGGCGGAGAATAGATGCCATTCCATTTCTTGGAATGCAATGGATACATCGTTGAATACATATCGCATCACAACGTCGTAAACCACATTCACCAACAATAAAATAAACAGGATGCTGGACAACCATCCGAGGAAATCGCTAAAGCGGTTAAATAATCGCTCAATATAAATAAGACTTCTCATTCCGAACTCCGTGGAACGTTTGGATACGCTCCGCTATGGTGCGGAGCATTCATTATGAAGTTTTCTTGGGCTTCGTTCGCAGGCTAAACCTCTCGGCGTCGCCTGCGTCATAACGTTATTGTTGAGCTTGACTGTTTAAGTAAGCTCGGTGTGAAATGTCTGACCAAGGTCGAACTTGATTCATGTAGTTCGCTTGCGACTCTTGAATCTCTTTCGCCAAAGCATCTTTTTCTGCGTGCTCTTTCAACAAACGATCGTTTGCTTCTCGCAACGCAGCCACTACTTCAGGCGGGAAGTCTTTGACTTCAACATTTGGGTATTCAGATTTGATAGATGCCCAGTTTTTGCCACTTTCGTGTTTCGATTGCGTGTACATATCGTAAGCGGCGGTTTTCATTGCTACTTGTAAAATCGCTTTTAGATCATCAGGTAGACGGTTCCAAGTACGCTTATTAACAAGGAACTGAAGCTCAGTTGCTGGCTCATGCCAACCTGTGTAGTAGTATGGCGCGATTTTGTGGAAGCCCATGCGCAAGTCCAATGATGGACCAACCCACTCCAAGGCATCAATTGTGCGACGCTCTAGAGAGGTATATAGCTCACCAGGGGCGATATTCGTTGGTTTTGCACCTAACTCTGCCAAAATCTCACCAGCAAAACCCGGGATACGCATTTTCAAACCCTGCAAATCCTCGACGGACTTGATCTCTTTCTGGAACCACCCGCCCATCTGAGTATCGGTATTACCGCCAGGGAAAGACATCAAATTATGTGGAGAGTACACCTTCTCCATCAGCTCCATACCACCGCCGTAGTAAAACCACGCATACTGCTCAGTTGGTAACATACCGAAAGGCATAGAAGTGAAGTAAAGTGTGTTTGGAACCTTGCCCTTCCAGTAGTAAGACGCCGAGTGGCCCATGTCGTATTGGCCAGACTTAACCATATCAAACACCCCAAAAGGCGCTTTGTGCTTGTTTGCGGAATCAATACGGATTTGTAGACGCCCGTTGGACATCTCCTCTGCCATTTTTGCCATGTTTTTTGTCGCATCACCAAAAATAGGGAAGTTAGGTCCCCAAGTTTCAGCAAGCTTTAAACGATAGACTTTTTCAGCAGCATTTGCAGAAGTCACAACGAATGTCATCGCGGCAACGACAGCGGTTGTTTTGAGCACTCGTTTTAAAGATTTTTGGATTAGACTCATCGTTCACGTCCTTTATCACCAAGGTTATTGTTGTCATCCATTTCATTAGGATTGGCTGTATTCGGTATAAAAGATGTAACAATGTTGTCGAATGCGAAATGGGCATGAACACGGAAGCGAGTAATTCATCAATAAGACATTAGCCTTAGGTATTACGTATAACTACGTAGGACAGCCGTTATGCAACAAGTTTAACTGTCATAAAATTAATGAGTTACTTTTCCTGTAACGAGGCAAAAAGAAAATGATACGTACGTACTTCTCTGCCAAAAAATTTACATAGTATTTAAGAAAATGTGACAAAGCACTTATTGGCAGCGTTAAAATCAATTCCTAATAGATTATTTTCAATACGAAGATAAAAAAATACCCCGGCATTGGCCGAGGTATTCAAGCTAGAACGGTAGCGGTAATTAAACTGCTTTGTAGATAACTTTGTTACCTGCTAACTGCTCTTTTTGAACTAGGTTTTCTTCAAGAAGCTTCTTCAGTGCGCCAGTAGCCCATGATGCCGCTTTAGTATCTTCTTGACCTGCAGCTAGACCAATGCCTTTAGGGTTGATACCTTCAGCATTTGCTACAACGATGTCTAATACTTGTTGTTGCTTAGGAGTAAGGGCAACATCAACTGTTTTCACTGCAGCTACTTTTTTCTCAGCTACTACTTTCTCCGCAACAGCTTTTTCAGCAACAGAAGGTGCTACTGCTTTTTCGGCAACAGGCTTCACTGCTTTAGGTGCTGCAGCTAAGTTTGCTACTGTCGCTTTAATGCGTTTTTGCAGTTTCATCTGCACTTTACGCTTATGAGCAAGTCTCATTGAATATTTCTCCAGTTCACTGCATCTCAGCAGGGATGAAAATTTGAAGCGCGTTTTATACCAAAATTCACAAGCAATTTGTAGGTTTTAGCGGCGAAACGCGATGAAAAATGCGCTCAAAGCATAGAACGTCTACTATTTAATCAGATATTTTATGAACGGATTTATTGAATACTGGGTATAAAAACAGAGGTTTCTTTTATTTCAAATGCAAGTCAATGCACATTTAGTCATCCACGCATTTTTGATCAAGTATTCGATGAGGTTATAAGCATGGAAACGCTGCACCTAACAAATTCACATTTCAAACCCGACTCCCCTATCAACAGAATACTTTTGTTGCTCGTTGCACTGATAACCCTGTTTTTGGTTGTCATTTCTCCGGGATGGAAGCAAGCCATGTTGTCGGTCATTTTGATGTCTGCAATTGTTGGTTTCGCCATCTTGATGATCAAAAAAAGCCAAGTCACTTTTACGCTGACAGCTTCTCACTTCCAACAACATCTTTTTAAAGGCGGATGGGTCGTCCGATGGCGAAATATTGAGTCAATAGGGATTTGTAGCTACCAGCAGGAAGGGTGGCATCAGCCGCTACCTTGGATTGGTATTCGTCTAAAACACTACTCACCTTATTTGGATTCGATCTGCCCTCGTATAGCGACAGAAATTCTCCTTAGCCAACGCGCACTACTTTATTTAGGTGCGAAGCAGAATCAGTGTGAAGAAAAGTTTGAAGATATGGTGCTTGATCCTAAGCCATACATAAACAGCAATGGGATTGAGTATAAAGGCTTACTGGCGATGCTCGCCAACCGTATGAAATATCAAAGAGGATTTTACGGCTACGATCTGTTTATATCAGCCAGTGACCTAGATCGTGAAGCAGAGGATTTTGTGGGACTGACTCGGCGATACTTAGCTGCCGCCGAGCCAGAATAATGCTTACTACACGCGCTTTTAGTAAAGCGGCATCTCGTCAGCAACGAACGGGTTAGTTTTACGTTCGTGACCGAAAGTCGATTGAGGGCCGTGACCAGGGACAAACGTGACATCATTGCCTAAAGGCCACAATTTCTCTTTGATAGAGCTAATCAAGGTATTGAAATCACCTTGTGGGAAGTCAGTTCGGCCAATGCTACCGTTAAACAATACGTCGCCCACAAACGCCAATCGCGCTTCTTCACTATAAAGAACAACGTGACCAGGGGTATGACCTGGTGTGTGGAATACCTTTAATACTTGATTACCAAATGTGACAGTGTCACCCTCATTTAACCATTGATGCGGTTCAAAGGCTTCAGTCAATGGGAAACCAAACATTTGGCTTTGCCCTTCTAGACCTTGTAGCCAAAAATTATCCGCTTTATGAGGACCAATGATCTCAGTACCACCAAGCATTGCAGCCAGCGGCTCTGTTCCGCCAACATGATCTAGGTGACCATGGGTTAGCACCAAGTTGACGATCTCGATGCCAAGCTCTTTAATGAGCATAGCAAGTTGCTTTTCGTCACCGCCTGGGTCAATAACGATGCCTTTCATCGTTTCATCACACCACACGATAGAACAGTTTTGAGAAAAAGATGTCACTGGGACAACTTGGTATTTCAGAGCCATAGAAAACCTATTACCAAACAAATTTGCGTTAAAACTGGCGCAACTATGACACTAACCCCATGCGACTTCAAGACCTGCTGAGGCTTGCTATTGACTTACCAAGAACGCACAGCACCTGTGTCGATATGGACAAAGTTACTACTTGGATAATACCCAACACCACCAGCTTTCAAGCTAATTGCTGCATCGCGTACAGTAGACAATTTCACTCCATCAAGACGGAAGTCTATGGCCTTACCTTCCATGTGAAGACTTTTCTTTGCCACTCCGCTAGCCCCTTTACGCAGGGACGCATTGGTCAAAGGCGAACGGTAACCAGAAATTACAATGACTTCTGCATCTGTACCGATCAGCTTTTGAATCTGGCTGATTTGATCGAACAAGCGTCGATCCATCGGATGAACTTCGTTTCGACGGTGATCACGGCAAAACTCATTCAGCTTTTTTAGTTCATCATCAAGATAGCGTCTACCATCGAAATAGCATGTTTCAAGGAGCTCTCCAGTATTAAGGTTGTTCATCGCCAACTCACGTGGCTCGTCAGGGAATGAAGCCCATGAAATCGATGGCAAGGCAGATGCCAATACTACGCCACCAGCGGTCATTTTAAGGAAATCTCGGCGGGAAAAATTACGACTTACCATTTCAAAAAACAATGCTCAACAACTAAACAAGTCGCGGACATTACCCAAACACATTTGTCACGTCAAATGCATAAATCGCTCCACCCTAATTTTAAGACGTGGTGATTAACGCTTAATTATTGAACAAACAGAAGATTCTTAGTTTTGTAAATTTTACTTAAAGATTTCAACTACGGTGATCGTATTTATAGATATCATCTCGGTAGTAAAGTGTTCCCTCTTCTAGCCATGCGGTTTGATAAATAATGTGCACTTGGATGCGTTCTCCTAAAGGAACCGACGTGTTAGAGCGACGCGTACTTTCCCGTTTTTTCGCTAAGCGCTCTTCTAGTCCCTGAGTTTTGAATAAGAGCTCCGCCAGTTGGTCGGCATGTTCAACGCGGACACACCCGGAACTGAATGCGCGTCTATCTCGTTCGAACAAGTTTTTACTTGGCGTATCATGCAAATAGATAGCTTGGGGGTTTGGCATATTAAACTTATACAATCCCAATGCATTGTGTAATCCCGATGCCTGTCGCATACGATAAGGAAATGTTCTCGGATTCACCGTCGCCCAATTGATGGTTGTAGGGTCAATAATTTCGTTTGAAGTCCAAGACCGGATGATTTGAATGTTGTGGTTAATCAAATACATCGGATTACGTTTCACTTTAGGAATGATGTCTTTCACCATTATGGTCCATGGCACATTCCATGTGGGGTTGAGAATGACGGAGTCAAGAGTCCCCGACATGATTGGTGTTTTTCTTGAGGCTCTGCCAACCACAACTTTAGACTCGAACAACGGTTGACCATCGTGCCAATACGTCACTTCGTATCCAGGTACATTTACAAAGACAACATTATCTCTGTCTTTGGACCAAATCCTTGAACGTTCTGAGTTCAGCGCCAATAGATGCAATCGTTCTTGAGGAGAAAAGTTGATCCATCGAATGGTATTCGGGCCAATCACCCCATCTTCTTTCAAGCCATGAATACGCTGAAACTCTTTCACAGCTAACTCTAATTCTTCATCATACTGTTGGGTCGTGATATCTAAATACGATACATCCACACCAACCACTTCCATACGCTCAATCAGAAGCGGTTTATTTTCTAATTGGTCACCGACACGGGCAAGGCCCGTTTGTTCATAGATTGGATATTGATACTGAGCGTGCTCGGATAAAGAGGAGTAAGCGGAATAAAAAGCTTCGTCCGTTTGTAAAGGAGAGCGAAGGCTTGCTAAGAATTGACTAAGTTTGCCTACCGTAATTTCGTTACTCAGTACGGACAAAGTATCGATGCTAGGAGCAGGTAAAATCACGTGGGCTTTGTTAGCAAATAACCAATTGATACCTTCTTCAGGGAGCTGCTCGAGATAGCTGAGATACATCAAGAGTGAATCTGTCATTACCAAATCAAAGTCGAGGTTATCTCCCTGCCATCGAACTTGGTTTATACGATGGAGTTGATTCTCGAATTCGTCCGTGACGCCAGCAAGAGCAACCAGGTTTACTTGAAAAAGAAACTGCTCAATATCGCTTTCATTTTCCCAGTTCAAACGGTAATTAGTACTTTGATAAAGCTGGTCAATCACCTCTGGATAATGGATCATTTTTTCGACAGACAGCTTTTGTACCGCTCCCTCTTGCTCTGTTTGTGCAGAAGCTTCGAGAGAAACGACGGTAGAAAAGCTGAAAAACGGCACCATAAGTGCCGTCATGATTAAAACCCTAGCAAACACTGAAACGATCCTTGCGCTACTTGCCATAATGAAAAGTATGGCAAATATCTCACAGCTTGCAGGTTTAAAATTAAGAATCTGATGTTGAAATTAACATCAAGTTTCTTTATCTATTTGGGTTCAAACAATCTTTGACCAATGGTTATCCCATTGAACACCACTAAAAGAAGCGCTTTTATGTGTCGTTGGCCTTTGCTCAATCACTTTGCCAGCACCAGAGCTGACCCTGAATTCCTTTCCATATGTCACCACTCCCGATGCATCTGGCAAAGCACTTAACTCAACCAACTTCCCTGTAGCTTTGGACCATATCCCATAACAACTGCCCGGAGGAGAAGTCGCAAGGATCCATTCATCCGTCGCCGCGATACTAGCGACATAGTGATTAAATCTCGCCCACTCTTCGGGTTCCGCATGCAAAGATTGCATCTCACCACCACGAGTGTGCATCGCAAGTAAAGCTGGGTATTCATCCGGCTCTCCACGATATTGCTGACCACACAGTACCGTCTCTGCACCATCATGCGCTAAATGACGGATGCTCAACTTATGATCTGGTAAAGAAACTTGATCCAACAGCTCACCTTCTTGTGAAAGGTAACTCAGGCTTGGTCTCATGCTATCAAGATTGAGCGGTTCACGGCCGTTGGTGTGTACGCCACCGACACCAATCGCTAATGCGCCATCAGGCATCATGATCACTTCATGAGGGCCAAGGCCAAAACCCGTTAACTCATCGATTTTTTGATATTTCTTCTGCACATCATAAACACCGATGATCCCACGGCTTGTGCCCCTTTCCCCTTCTGTAGCAAATAGCAACGTGCCGTCACGGGAGTAAACACCATGACCATAGAAATGGCGATCCGGTTTTGCTAGCTGCAGCTTGATCATCTGCTCAGAGCGATAATCAAACACCATGAAGAAAGTTCCTGGTCGACGACCAAAGACCACTGCGTGACCTTGTGGGTTGGTCGCCACACCATGACCACGCTCAGGAATCGGCAACGAAGATCGCGGCATACCATGCTCATCGGCCACTACCGCTGCGTATTTATCTCGGCCGATGATTGAGCAGCCAATCAACGCTGGTTGACGTGAACGTGTTGAAGCACAACCAAATGGCATCATAGGTGCGGCCGTACCAAAGAGAGCGGCTTTCAGTAAGGTTCGGCGGGTTTGATCAGTCACCATCGGTTGCATTAAATCCTATAACTACGCCAAGCTCGATCGCCACTTCTTCATGGATCAAGTACTTCAATTGCTCTAGCTTATTGTATTGAGCGAGTACCATGCGGTAACCTTCTTTATTTTGTAAAGCCGTGAACAAACTCTTATCTTCCGGCCATGTTTCCAACGCCATTTCAAACTGGTGAACAATACGGTCTGCGAGATCTGCATGGCCTTGCTCTCTTAGTAAAGTATCTAGACCATTACCGTTGGCAAGATACAGCGCTTCCATTCCTTCAAGGTTTGCTTTTAAGTTTGAAAGCGACGTCTCTGAACGCCAAGATTCAGAAAAGTAAGGACGAGGCTGACCAATTTTAGCTAACGGTCTGCTCAGCTTTTTCATACTGTAGTCAAGCTGATTAGAGAGCAGCGAAATGTACTCGGATTTCCATTCCGTCATCTCTAACGACTTCCAAGGATTTTGTGCCCAAGAATCTGCGATGATCTGCGCTTTGTTCTCTAGGTTTTCAGCAATTGCAACACCTGTCGCACAGGTATTGCTGTTGCTAGATAAGGTCGACGCTTTATCGTAAAGCAGCCATTCTAGTGCACCTAAGCCTTGCACAGTAACACTTTGCGTGGAGATCTTTTCCGCACTCCAAACTTGGTCAGATTTCGTCAGCACAGACATTTTTCGGCCGGTGGTGTTCTTTTTATCTGGCCAAAACTGGACATTCCAACTTTGCTCCAACGCCGTAGCAGGGCCACGCTCTTGACCTTGTAATGCCATCCACGTCAGCATAGTTTGGTGCCATTGCTGTTTTACTTGCGCATCATCTTTCGTCTCTGATGTGCAGTAATCCGCGAAGCTTTGTTCTAGTCCTGTGGTTTGCGCTAAAAACGTCTGCGCAGATTGAAACTCAACTTCGTAGACCGCTTGAGAAATATGACTTGTACTCTCAGGCTTGGCAGAGCTCGAACCGACTGTCGATTGGCAACCAACCAAACTTAACGTTGCGGCAATCGCACTCACTAACAGTGTTTTTTTCATGGTTGCTTCCTTATAGAGAATTCAGAAACGCAATCAATGCGTCACGTTCTTTTTTATTCAGTGCTAAGACGTTTTGTTTGGCCGTTTCCGCTTCACCGCCGTGCCACAGTACCGCTTCCATCAGATTACGGGCGCGGCCATCATGTAAGAAGTAAGTATGCCCGTTTACTTCTTCGGTATAACCAATGCCCCATAGGGGGGCCGTTCGCCATTCACGGCCGTTTGCTAAGTACTCAGGACGGTTATCGGCTAAACCTTCACCCATATCGTGCAGAAGCATGTCTGTATATGGATGGATAAGCTGCTCAGAAAGCGCTGGTAACTCTGGTCGCTTCGCCGTTTTGACACTGGTCTTATGGCAGCTTTCACAGCCAGCTGCAGCAAAGATTTTCTGACCGAGTTTCACGCTAGGATCGTTCACATTTCGGCGAATAGGTACGGCTAAGTGCTGGCTGTAAAACTCAACGAAGTCGAGAATATTTTCACTCACTTCTGGTTTGCCGCCATTTGGCATGTCGTCACAAATACTTTGTTTCGAGGTACAGTTTTCATTGGGGAATAAATGGCTCGTCAGGCCCACATCACCATTGAATGCTGCTGCATTTTGCTGCATTAACGTCGGTTGTCCGGCTTTCCAGCCAAAACGACCAATTGAGAAGTCGCCCTTCTCAATCTCCCAAACCTTGTTTACTTTGCCTGAGATGCCATCTTTGTTGGCATCTTGTTCATCAACCCAAGCCAGTAGCGTTTCGTCAGGAATACTCTCTAACAAACCAAGGCCGATCATTGGCGGTGCAACACGCGCTGAAAATTCTGTATCAGGGTGCATATCGCCGTAACCTAGATCGGTAATATTCAAATGAGGTTTTCTTAGTGTCACCGTCGCGCCGTCTTTAAACTTCACTGGCACATCGGTGTACGTGATTTCGATTTTTCCTTCTGGCGTTTGATCTTGCAGGGCAAAGTCTTGGAGCTGGCCGCCATAAGTCGGCTCAGGTATAACGCCGTCTCTGATGTACGCTGTTTTTTGTTCTGACGTCATCGCAGGGATGCTCAAACGCACTAACATGGACACCGCATGCAAATCACTTTGCTCTGGAGGATGACCACGACCATCTTTGATGTGGCAGTTTTGACAACCATTTGTATTGAAAAGAGGTCCCAAACCATCTCTGGCATCGGTAGACGCTGGCGCTTGTACCCAAGGGTTGCGGAAAAAACTATTGCCCACGCTAAAATCAAGACGTTTACTCATAGGAAGGTTCGCGGCAGGAAGAGAATACGCGTTGGCGCTTTCTTTTTTGACGCTCGTTTGTCCACCAGATTTCACATCATACGCGATAGCAGTAGAAGAAAAGATCACGGCCAAGGCCGAAATTAAGTAAGGCTTCATATCATTGCTCTAAAACACAACAAGAGGAGTGGGATAACAGCGAGTTAAAACGGTAAAGGGCTCAAACGAGCCCTTTCAATTATTTTTTGTACTTTGATTAAAACTCGTGGTCAGCAGTATCAGGGCTTAGGCTATCAATGCCAATGATACCCGCAGCACGCTCAATTGAACCGGTTTGAGCAACCAATGACATGATGGTGTCATTCACTAACGTGTTGCCTTGTGCATTACCCGCTGCAATTAACTGGTCGAAGTGTCGGTTGTTCTTCTCCGCAGACGTAACCAATTTACCAACTTGGTTACGCGTAACATCAAACTGCTTCTGGATCTCTTTAGCTGCTTGTTTGTCTTTTTGAGCCACTAGGTCAGCAATACTCGGACCAGAAAGCAATGTGCCGTCTTCACGCTTGTAAAGACCTGTGTAAACGTTATAGATGCCCTGCTCGTTGTAGTAATGAGAGTTGTGCGTATTGTCTGAGAAACAATCGTGCTCATCTTCTGTCGAGTTTGCTTCCAACGCCACCTTCATGCGCTCACCAGCAAGCTCACCTAAAGACAATGAACCCATACCGAACAACATTTTACGTAGGCCATTATCCGCAGAATCATTAAGAAGCGTTTCACGGTAGTTGCCTTTCACTTCCGCAGACCACTGTTTTTCCATCCATTCAAGGTCTTGAACCAGTAGATCGGCTGCCGCTTTTAGGTACTCACCACGACGGTCACAGTGACCATTCGTACACTCAGAACCGACAACGAAGTCTGTGTAAGCGCGCTGACCTGCGCCTGCGTTTGTGCCGTTTAGGTCTTGACCCCAAAGTAAAAATTCAATCGCGTGGTAACCTGACGCAACGTTTGCCTCAGAACCACCTACTTCGTTGAGATCCGCTAGCAATTCTGGAGTAATTTTTGCAACGTCTAGTTTAGAAGCACCAATCTGTAGACTGGTGTTTGCGATGATGTTTGCAGCAGCGCCTTCGTTACCGAGTTCATATTGGTAATCTGTCGCTACGTAGTCAATTAGGCCTTCATCAAGTGGCCATGCATTTAACTGCCCTTCCCAGTCATCAACAATCGCGTTACCAAAACGGAATACTTCAGATTGTTGGTACGGAACACGAGAGTCTAGCCACGCTTGTTTTACTTCTTCAAGCTTATCCGCTGATGGCGATTTTAGAAATTCGTCGATTTTTACGTCGAGCGTTTTCGCCGTTGTCACTGAGTCAGCAAAGACTGCATGTGCAACGTCTGCATAATGTTCAACGACTTGTTGTTTCGTTACTTGGGCAGCAACGGTAGAACCACTGGCAATGAGGAGTGATGCAGCAATAGATTGGACTAAAACTGTTTTTGCATTCATCTGAAGCATCCTTGTTAAGCAATTTATTTGTTTTATTCGTAGTGCTAATTATTCTTATTTGCACTATTAGTCACGAGATAATACAAATTTACAATTTATTTTCAACTCTAGATACAAAAAAAGCCTCATCATTGTGAGGCTTTTAACATGCAAAACTGATAATTTAATAAATAAAATCAGAATTTTAGATTGTGCTTACCATGAGAAACTTTTGCTTTTAGGTAGCTTTCATTACCATCTTTAATATGTGCAGAGGTATTGACAACCTCAACAATCTCGATGCCGTATTCTGCTAATTCACGGATTTTCTTAGGGTTGTTGGTCACAAGGCGAATTTTACTTACACCTAATGCTTCGAGCATTTGCGCTGCTTCAGTGAAATCACGCAGGTCATCGTCAAAGCCCAAATGGTTGTTTGCTTCATAGGTGTTCATACCTTGGCTTTGCAAACGGTACGCATCAATCTTGTTGTATAGACCAATACCACGACCTTCCTGACGTAGGTACAAAATAATACCGCCAGATTCGCCCATGCGTTGAATGGTTTCTTCTAATTGCTCGCCGCAATCACAACGGGATGAGTGAAAAACATCACCAGTAAGACATTCTGAATGCATACGCACCAAAGGCGTTTCTTGCGTTTGATCCGCTTGCCTAAAGATAACTGCCACATGCTCTTTATCTGTCTTCAGGCCACGAAAAGACAGGATTTCAGCATCGATATTACTTTTAGCCCCGACTTTAAAATCTACTCTGGCACGTACTTCCGCCATATCTATACTCACTCGATTTATTGCTTGATGCGCTTGATGCGTTTTCGTTATTGCATTCATGGGATTCACTCATTGCTCTTCAACTATGGGGATTGATACCGCATTTTTCAATATAGAGATCACAATTGAGAGCAGTTATCCCCTAAAGACAGCCAAAGAGAACAACTCCCCGCGCTGACGAATTGTTATAGTATAACAATTTTGAAAAACTACAATAAAAAACCCCAGACAAATTTTGTCTGGGGTTGATAATGAGTTGCATGTAGGGGTGATGATTTAATGTGTTTGGCTACGTTTCCAAACAGTAAGCTCTATCCATACCGCTTCGAGTTCTTGAATTTCTTCTTCGGTTAATACGGCAAGAGACGATGTAACTTGAGGCAGTTTCGAGGTTTGCAATGCACGAATCTGCGAATAAAAGTCTTTTTTTAACTGTAATATAACTGAATCCACTGCGTGCACCTACTTAGTTCTTTTATTACTTCTCCAGCTCAAATCGTTGATTTTCTTTATACTGGAATCTTCATAAATTCGGAAAAATGATAACATTCTGTTTGTTATCTGCACGATTTATTTCCCATAGTGGAATAGTGGTCACATTATTGACGCTTTATCATTTTGATCGAAAATAGGATAAAAAAGATCAAAAGTAATAGAGGAAAGATCCACAACGCTGCTGTCGAATAATTAAATGGTGGCTGATACAAAACGATATTCCCATATCTCTGAACCAAATAATCTTTTACCTCTTGATCCGTGCTTCCTTCGTTTACCATCGAGTACACTTTCAATCTTAAATCTTTAGCGGCTTGTGCATTAGATTCAACAAGGTTTTGGTTTTGACATTGCGGGCATCGTAAAGCCTTGGCTAATGCGGTTGCTCTTCGTTGCAGTTCAACGGAATGAAATTCAAACAGATCAACATGCTGCGTAATTTGCTCTGCTTTGACCCAAGAAGAACACAAAGAAAACAAAACAATAATGAAGTAAGCATATTTAAAGTGAGACATTAAAATACCCCGAAAATAACGAGTTCCATTTGTCTATTGTTAACTTACCTCTATATTTGATCAAAACATTGCCATTTTGATCAATTAAGTAAGTTTCTGGCGTTCCTATTACACCAAGTTCAACCGCCAGTTGCCCATTAGGATCGGATATAACTTCGGTATATGGATTGTGTGAAGAGCTCAAATAGCGTTTAGCCACGCTCTCTTTATCTCGATAGTTAAGGCCAACGATGGGCACACCTTGTCGAGCTAATTTGAGCAAATCATCATGTTCTTGTTTACAAACACCACACCAAGACGCCCAAACATTCAATAGCACATAACCTTGATTTTCTAGTACTGCATCGGTGATTCGATTGCCTGAAATAAGTGAGTAAGCGGTAAAATCCGGGATAGATAACACACGATTTTGTTGTATCTCCACGTTTGGTCTATCGGACAATGCCATTGTCGCGGTGACAACAAAAATCGCAACTAACAATATGAGAACGATCAGTTTAAGCGTATTTTTCGATCTCATTACCTTTTCCCCTTAGATTCATCATACTCCCCAAAGCACTTATTACGATTAAAGCGCCACCAAACCATATCCACCAGATACCCGCCCGATATTGCACTTTAATTGCGTAGGCGCTGTTGTCGAGCTTGTCACCCAAAGTGATGTAGTAGTCTCCATGCCATAGTGATCGAATAGCAGGCTCGGTCATATTCATCACGCGCACAGGGTAATGCCGTTTCTCGGGTTGAAAGTTCAGCGCCTTACCGCTCTCCAAATAAAGATCAACACTCCCCTGTTCTGCGGTGTAGTTCGGCCCAACTAACCATTCAATCCCATGGTAATCAACGGTGATACCCGCTTTTTGATACGAGCTACCAGGCTCTACCCGTAAGTTGTATTCATACGAATAGTCACTATTAAATACTGCCCCGCTTGCAGCCAACGCAAAGCCAACATGAGCAAGAAACATAGGCATTAATTTGCTCTTGTTTTCTGCACAAAACAGCAATAGCACATGAGAAACCACTACCCACGTCGCTAATACCAGAGTAATCAAAGTCGTTATATGAAGCTCTTTAGTAGCAAAAACGAAAATAGCGCTAACCGCAATAACATGAATACCGACAAACCCAATGGTTTTAACGGCATGAGGACTGGCTCCTTTCGTCCACTTCAACACGGGCATAAAGGCGAGAAAGGTCAGAGCAAGTAATGTAAGGGGAAAAACGAGGCTGTTAAAGTAAGGTGCCCCAACGGATATATTACCCAGGCCAAGCAGTTGATAAAGCATTGGGTAAAAGGTACCGAGGAAAACAATCGCCATACAAACAACGAGAAGTCCAATAGCGATGTATACCATGTAGGCACGACTTATTAACGAATCGAGCGTAAAACGAGGAATATGTAGCCCTCGCACAATAAGCACACCAAAGGTGACAACCACCAAAACGCTGAGAACAGCAAGAAGTACTACACCTTTGGTTGGATCAACCGCAAACGCGTGTACTGAGGTTAATACACCTGATCTCACCACAAATGTGCCGAGAATACTCAAACTGAACGTCGCAAAAGCCAATGCGTAGGTGCTCCAAATTGCTCCTTTATTACGCTTCGACAACACACCGCTATGCAGTAGTGCGGTACCCATTAACCAAGGCAGCAAAGACGCGTTTTCTACCGGGTCCCAAAACCACCACCCGCCCCAACCTAACTCATTGTATGCCCACCAAGAACCGATCAAAATTCCAATTGTTAGCGTACCCCAAGCAAAGAAAGCGGCACTACGGGCAACACCATACCATTCATTTATAGGTCGTTTCGCTAATAACGCAGCTAAGGCGAACGCCAATATCGCGGCATAACCAACGTAACCCAAATACAACAGCGGTGGATGAATAATAAGCCCGATATCTTGCAACATCGGATTGAGATCTCGCCCCTCCAACGCTAGCGTCTGAGCATACTCAAAAGGATTGGACGTGGTGAGGGTAAACCAAGCGAAAATAGCAATAAGTAAGTTCATGATACCCAAGCAATCGCCTGTATATTGAGTACAAACTGGCGACTTGATAGCAATAAAAGAGGCCCATAAGCTCAACGTAACCACCCAAAACAACATAGACCCTTGATGGCCGCCCCAAGCAGCTGCAATCTTAAACGCGATAGGTAACTGGCTGTTCGAGTGTGTAACCACATACTCAAGCGCAAAATTATCCTGAATAAAACAGACTATCAAAAGCGCCAAACAAACTAAGGAGGCTAAGCTGATAATATGAGACGTTGCGGTTTGGTGTGGCAACACTCCCTTCTTCCGCAGCGTAAAGCAAACCCAATGCAGCAGCGTCGCACATGTCGATGCGACAGCCACCAATATCAACAAAAAGAAACCGAGCTCAGCCTCCATTTAGCCTCCTTACACGATGGTCATTTGACCAGCATAGAGAATGAAAGTACGCAGCATGAGTACGCCAACCAAACTCAACGTTGTGACCGCAAAAACGTAACTTCCTCTATGACGAACTTCTGAAGGCGTTAGCCAGTTTAGTGTCAACGGTGTGATCATTCCGATGAGCACCACCCCAACCCAGAACCACTGAGCCCAGAATCCACTCGAAATGGCATTCCAAGCCGCGGCTTCATTTTGCCCGCCACTAAAGATAAGCCCAGTAAAGAATGTCACTAAGACAAACAGCTCAAACAATACCACTGGTCGTTCAAATCCGTGCACCCAAGACACACTAGGGCTGCTGGTCGACTCTTTAAACACCAAGATGCCGAACATCAAACATGCTGCTGCGCCAGATGACAAACTAGAGAATAGGAATAAGATTGGCAGTACTGGATTGTTTAGCATTGGGTAAGTCTTCAATGCAGACAATAAGAAGCCGGTGTATGCCGCAAGCACGATCGCTAAAAAGCCCAAGAACAACTCAATCGCGTTGTTGGCTTTCCCTGCTTTAATCAAGATGCCATCGGCAAAATCCAACAGTTTGCTCGGTAACTTCCCTTCACAAAAGCTGATGATTTGATGGCGGAAGATAACGCCGATCCAAACAAACAGCACTAGCATGTACACTTGGAACAAGACAACGCCCATCGACATCACGGAAGTCGGGTTGTAGTAAATCATGATCTTCCAAAACTCAAGCGGTTTAGTTAAGTGGAAAATCAAAATCACTAAGCCAGAAATAATGCCAAATGGCGCTAGCCAAGCCATTGCTTTTATAATGCCATTGTTTGCGGGATCACCTTCAATCACTTTGCGTTTTAAATAGATAGAAATCATCACCGCACCTGCTGACATCCCAGCGAGGAATAAGTAAATCGCAATAATCCAATCCCAGACTAACGAGTCAAAGTGGAATGCACTTTCGAAGCCGTTCATGATGACACCTCCCCTTTGCTATGCGGAATTTTGTACAGTTTAGGTTGCGTACCTAAATGCGATTTATCGCGATAGACAACATGGCTTTCGATAGCTTTGCTCACCTCGCTATTTGGATCATTTAAATCACCAAAAATGAGAGCTTTTGTTGGGCAAGATTCCACGCAAGCTGGCTGCTTACCTTGTGCTAGGTTGGTGTCACGGCAGAAGTTACATTTATCCGCAGAGTGATCGACTGGATTAAAGAAGCGCACTTGGTAAGGGCAAGCCGCTAAGCAATAACCACATCCGACACATTTCTCTTTGTGTACATCCACAATGCCCGTCGCTTCATCTTTGTATGCTGCGCCTGTTGGGCACACATAGACACATGGTGGATTATCACAGTGCTGACAGGATTCGCGAGTAAACTGGTATTCCACATCTGGGAATTCGCCAATCGGTTCACTGCGATGAATTTTAAGTCGCGTCACGCCTTCAGGGACTTTATTTACTTCGCGACAAGCATCGGTACAAGCGGTACAGCCAATGCAGGCATTTTCATCATGAACCATACCCATGCGCTTCGCTTGTTCACTGTTGCTGGCATAAAGAGAGGAGCTAACAACGGAAGTGCCCGCAACGCCTGTAGTTAAAATCAACGCACCGCTGCTAGCTAAAAAGCTTCTTCTCGAACATTTCATGCTATCTCTCCTCTTCTTTGGCAAGTTCAGGTTCGACGGCAAATTCAGAGTGACAATCCACACACTGCTTAATCAGCTGTTTTCTGTCATAAGACAAAGCTTTGGTTTTTGCGGCATGAACATCATGACAGTTTGAACACGTGAGATTCTTGGCGTGCACATCGTGCGTCCAATGCTTTTCTCTTAACTTAAGTGGCGCGTGACAATCCACACACTGGCTATTAGCTTTGAGAATCAAGCTTGGGTCAAGGGACACTTTGTCGTGCACCGCTTTCGATTGCGCAGCAGAAAACTTAATCACATCGGGTGCGCCTTCACGGTGATCAGGGCCGATGTTGCTGTGGCAGTTAGTGCAATTGAGCTGCTTACCTTGACTCAATAACGCTTGCGAATCATGCGATAGATTCAGAGTATCTTTAGCATCCTTATGACATTGAAGACATTTATAGTCTCGGTCACGAATCAACTCGACTTGATGACGCTCAGCTTGAGCACCTTCAACTGGCTCTGAAGAAGTCGCATGGGCGGCGGTGAAAAAACCATAGATGGCAAAGATGAAGAGAAATTTCAGCATTGTCTCTATGGTCAATTTTATATTGCCCATATTTTTCTTTCCTTAGCTCGATAATAATTGATAACTGTTATCAACTATTATTTGAGCAACAATTAATTTCCTCTGAAGATATTTTTACACCTTCAAATGACATCAATTCTTATTTTGGAAAGCCACAACGCTAAACCTGTATTTATAATACCTCTATAATTCCTAAGAGGTAGAATCACATGTTCAAAAAGCGAACTTAATCACCTTATTTTTAAAATGGTTACCCCCATAACACACTGTGATTAAAGGGGATTACAACATACCACTTTAGGGGTATATGAACTTAAACATGATTAAGATCACTAGCATAAATTGATCTAAAACAAGGCCAATTTCGGTCACTATTTCATCTATTAAATTCACTATTAATATTAACGATAGATCTCCGATTCTTATTTGGAATAGCTCCTCACAACGCTGCTAATAAAAACGAATATGGAGATAACACCGTGAGCATAAAACACTGGATGAGCGCACCTATCGCGGTTGCGACCTTATTCGCCAGCCAATTATTTTTGGTTGGTGCTCCTTTGGCGGCAGAAGATACTGGTCTCATAGAGACTCGCAATGATACCTTTGAACAAAACCACCCTGACCAATATCACTCTTGGAAAGCCACATCGGAAAGCGAGCATATTGAAGATGCCTTAAGTGAAGACCCAAACATGGTGATCTTGTGGGCCGGTTATGGTTTTGCTAAAGATTACAACAAAGCGCGCGGTCACTTTTACGCGCTTGATGATGTGAGGCAAACCCTCAGAACCGGCGCACCAGCAGACGAAAACTCCGGGCCAATGCCGATGGCTTGTTGGAGTTGTAAAAGCCCAGATGTCGCCCGCGTAATTGAAGAGCGCGGTGAAGACGGCTATTTTGAAGGTAAATGGGCGCGCTTGGGCTCAGAAATCGTCAACCCTATCGGTTGTTCCGACTGTCACAATACGGGTTCTGAAGCCTTCAAGAAAGGCGAACCCGCACTGGCACTGACTCGCCCATACGTCGAGCGTGCTTTTGACACCATCGGCAAAAATTTTGACCAACAATCTCGCTTAGATAAACAAGCGTCAGTCTGCGCTCAATGTCATGTCGAGTACTACTTCACAGGTCCGACTAAAGCAGTCAAATTCCCATGGGACATGGGGACCAACGTCGCTGATATGGAAAAATACTACGACGCGTTGAACTTTAAAGATTGGACGCACGCCGTTTCTAAAGCACCAATGCTTAAGGCGCAACACCCAGGTTTCGAAACTTGGAGAGCGGGTATTCATGGCAAAAACAAAGTGGTGTGTGTGGACTGTCACATGCCTAAAGTAACCAAAGAAGACGGTACGGTATACACCGACCACAAAGTGGGTAACCCGTTTGATCGTTTTGAAGACACCTGTGCGCAATGCCATACTCAAACCAAAGAGCAACTACAAGGCATCGTTTCGACTCGCAAAGCGCAAGTACTAAACATGAAGCTAACCGCCGAGAAGCAAATCGTAGCGGCGCACTTTGAAGCAGGTGCAGCATGGGAAGCAGGAGCAACAGAAGAAGAGATGCAACCTATCCTACAAGATATTCGCCATGCACAATGGCGTTGGGACTACGCGATTGCTTCTCACGGTGTCCACATGCATGCTCCTGAGGTAGCACTTGAAGTGCTAGGTACTGCAGTTGATCGCGCTGCTGACGCCCGTACCAAATTGGTTCGTTTACTGGCAACCAAAGGCATTACTGACCCTGTTCAAATTCCAGATATCTCGACCAAAGCAAAAGCGCAACAAGCACTAGGTATGGATATGGAGAAGATGAACGCAGACAAGAAACACTTCCTAGAAACGGTGGCACCAGAATGGGATAAAGCAGCTGCTGAGCGCGAAGCAACGTACTGATCAGTATCGATTACACTAGCTTAAATGGATAAAACGAAGGGCGCACGTTGCGCCCTTTTTGTTTGATAGAAGGCAGAGGAAAACAGATTAGCGACGAGGAAGTCTCAGCCTAGGCTGAATATGTGGACGTGTTTTAGGCATCTGCACATTTGGGCGTGTAACTGGGCGCTGGATCTTCGTTTCCGGCAATGCTTTTCTTTGTTGAACCTTTTCTTTCACCGCTTTATCTTGTAAAGCCGTAGGCTCGATGCGCTCGGGGCGGTTCTCCCACTTGGTTTGAATCTCCTGCTTTTGCTCGTCAGGCAGCGATTGCCAATGATCGTCAAGCTGTCGCTTCATGTTATCGATATTGGCGGACATATCATCGTCTTTCCAATCTTCGACTTTGTCTTTGATGGATTGCTGTTGCTCTTCATCCAAGCCATTCCACCACTCTTCTAGTTTCTCTTTGTATTCATCGTCGTTGTCGCAACAACCCGGATAGTAATAAATCCAGTAGTCGTCATGATCGTACCACCAAGGGTCGTAATAACCGGAAGAGTAATAAACCGTAGATGAGGTGCCAGAATGTTCGGAAGAGCTACAACCCACTAACACGGAGCCACACAGCACCACCAATATTCCGAACGCTTTATTCTTCATTCGTTCCCACCTTTCTTCTACTACTAATTAGAGTCTACGCCTACAACAGCTCTTTAGCTTTATTGATCGAGTTAATAATTTGTACTCGATCCAAGCTTGGATCGTTCGAGTCGAGCAATAGCACCCAAGTATCAATGGCTTCCTGAAAGCGGAATGAAACAAAGTGGTCGTTGGCAATCAAAGACAAAGCCGCTTCATTGTGCGGTTCTATCTGCAAGGCTTGCTCCAAAAGCAAACTGACTTCTTGCGTCATTGATTGCTGGTGAATGTAGTATAAGGTCGTCGCTTTCGCAGCAAGTTGCGTGGCACCGACTGGCTCAGTTAGTTGGATGGCGTAATCAAAACAAATCAGCGCGCCATCCAGTTCTCCCTCTAGCAGGTAGCCCTGCCCTAACTGAAACCACAATTCGGCATTGTTTGGGTCTTCACGCAATTGGTCTTGAATTTCCTGCATGATATCGCGAGCAGTCATCATTCGAGATACTTCAGCTTGAATAGGTTGTGGAGGAGATTGACGCAACAATAAAAAGCTAGCGCTGGTTAACACTAGTACCAAAGCACAAAAACCGAACCATTGCGTCGCTCTTACTCTTGAAGCGCTGAGCGATAATACGACGACGAATAATCCCATCAAAGTGATGGCAATGAAAAACCAAACAGACATAACGCGCTCCCTAGACAAACTGAGTATTAGTGTACTGGTTTAATGCTTGTATTGCGTTGATAGAGGTACAAAAAAGCCGAGCAACTGAGGCTCGGCTTTTCACATTAGAATAGTGACGAAAGATTACTCTTCGTTACCTTCCTCTGCATCATCAGCGTCTGGCGCTTCTGGAGTATCTTGCTGCGTATTTTCGTCTGTTGACTCTAACGCTTCTGCTTCTTCACCAGCAGGCAGCTCTTCTTCATCAACTTCTTCAATACGTTGCAAACCAACAACAGATTCGTCTTCCGCAGTACGGATAAGCGTTACACCTTGCGTGTTACGACCAACCTGGCTAACTTCACCCACACGAGTACGTACTAGTGTACCAGCGTCGGTGATCATCATCATTTCATCACCTTCAACAACCTGGATAGCACCAACTACCGGGCCGTTTCGCTCAGAAACTTTGATAGAAACGACACCTTGAGTGCCACGACCTTTTGTCGGGTACTCACTCAGCGCTGTACGTTTACCGTAACCGTTTTCTGTAACTGTTAGGATGTCGCCTTCGTGCGAAGGAACGATAAGTGATACAACTTGGTCATTTTCAGCCAGTTTCATACCACGAACACCAGAGGCGGTACGACCCATAGGACGAACACCTTTAAACTTGATCTCTGGCTGACCATTCTCATCAAGAACTGGCTTACCATTTTCGTCAAGTACTGGAATTTCTTCTGCTTCTTTAAAGCGAACCACTTTACCCGCTTTAGAGAACAGCATGATTTCGTTTTCGCCGTTAGTGATATCCACACCGATTAACGAATCGTCTTCACGTAGGTTTACCGCAATCAGACCATTTGAACGAACATTTGCAAATTGGTTCAACGGCGTTTTCTTAACCGTACCGTCACCTGTTGCCATGAAGATGAATTTGTCTTCAGAGAATTCATCAACACGTAGAATCGCGGTAATGCGCTCACCTTCTTCTAGTGGAAGGATGTTCACAATTGGCTTACCACGAGCAGTGCGGCTCGCTAGAGGCAATTGGTAAACTTTCAGACGGTATGTTTTACCGCGAGTAGAGAAACACAAGATGTTATCGTGGGTATTCGCCACTAGAAGACGCTCAATGTGGTCTTCATCTTTCATCTTGGTCGCACTCTTACCTTTACCACCACGGCGCTGTGACTCGTAGTCGCTCAGTACTTGGTACTTAACGTAACCACCGTGCGACAGAGTAACCACAACGTCTTCACGCGCGATCAGCTCTTCCATGTCGATATCATGGCTCGCAGCTGTGATTTCTGTACGACGAGCGTCACCAAAGCCGTCGCGAACGGCTTCAAGTTCTTCGCGGATCACTTCCATCAAACGCTCAGTGCTTGCAAGGATATGCATGAGTTCAGCGATTTCTTCTAGAAGTGTTTTGTATTCGCCAAGAATCTTCTCGTGTTCTAGACCTGTTAGTTTGTGTAGACGAAGATCTAGGATAGCTTGTGCTTGTTGCTCAGTCAGGAAGTACTGACCATCGCGGATACCATATTGAGGCTCTAGCCACTCAGGGCGTGCTGCATCAGTACCTGCACGCTCTAGCATTGCTGAAACGTTGCCTAAATCCCAACCACGAGCAATAAGGCCCGCTTTTGCTTCAGCCGGTGTTGGCGCCTTACGGATAAGCTCAATGATTTCATCAATGTTGGCAAGCGCTAGCGCTAAACCTTCAAGGATGTGGGCACGTTCACGCGCTTTACGTAGTTCGAAAATAGTACGACGAGTCACAACTTCACGACGGTGATCAACGAAGCACTTCAACATATCTTTCAGGTTGAATAGCTGTGGTTGGCCATTGTTTAGGGCCACCATGTTGATACCGAAAGTGGTTTGCAACTGAGTCTGAGCGTATAGGTTGTTTAGAACCACTTCGCCCACAGCGTCGCGCTTACATTCAATAACAATACGCATACCGTCTTTATCTGACTCGTCGCGCAGTGCACTGATGCCTTCAACTTTCTTATCTTTAACTAGCTCAGCGATCTTTTCGATCAAGCGAGCTTTGTTTACCTGGTATGGGATCTCAGTGACGATGATGGTTTCTTTACCATTCTTCTCCACTTCGATGTCCGCTTTCGAACGCATGTAGATTTTGCCGCGACCTGTTTTGTACGCGTCTACAATGCCTTTACGACCGCTGATCAGCGCCGCCGTTGGGAAATCAGGACCAGGAATGTAATCCATTAGTTCATCAATAGTGATTTCTTCATTATTGATGTATGCAAGACAGCCATCGATCACTTCGCCAAGGTTATGAGGCGGGATGTTGGTTGCCATACCTACTGCGATACCTGAAGCACCGTTAACCAATAGGTTTGGAATTTTAGTTGGAAGAACCGCTGGGATCTGCTCAGTACCGTCGTAGTTTGGTACGTAGTCTACGGTTTCTTTGTCTAGGTCAGCCAATAGTTCATGGGCAATTTTTGCCATTCGAACTTCGGTGTAACGCATTGCCGCAGCAGAGTCGCCATCGATCGAGCCAAAGTTACCTTGACCATCGACCAGCATGTAACGAAGCGAGAACGGCTGAGCCATACGTACGATTGTGTCGTACACAGCACTATCACCGTGTGGGTGATATTTACCGATTACGTCGCCGACAACACGGGCTGATTTTTTATATGGTTTGTTCCAATCGTTGCCTAGTACGTTCATCGCGAATAAAACGCGGCGGTGTACTGGTTTTAGGCCATCACGCACATCTGGAAGAGCACGACCCACGATGACTGACATCGCATAGTCTAGATATGAACCTCTAAGCTCATCTTCAATGTTTACGGGCGTGATCTCTTTAGCTAAATCGCTCATAGAGCCATTATCCCTCTATTATCTGATCGTAATTACGATACGTGTAAGGTGCAAAAATATAACACACAATTCATCACTTCGGCATCACTTTCCCTCTCCTTTTATCAGGTTGTGAGCTTGGTTATGAATCAAATGTCGAGAATTTGCACACTCATCCCATATCTTTCTGATTAGTGGTTATATTTCGGTCAATATTGAGCAAAATCGGACTCTGTACGTATGGAACTTAGTTGAAATCGTTAATCCCAATATATCCACACAACGTCAAAAATGCCGGTTTTAGAGTATTGTCACTGGCACTAGTTCAAGGATGAACCAAAAACATGCAAGCCCTTTCAAAGTTACAGGAGCCTGTTGTTGCCGCACCAGTGAACTCTGTCATTGTCCCTTCACTAAGCACGTCGAGGTTGTTTGGTTATAAAACGTTGGGGTATACTGACGCCCTCTAAAGGACTCAGATTGAATGCAATAAAACCAATTATGACTAAAGCACAAAACGTCGACCCAAGTGAAATTAAGAAATTTGAGGACATGGCTTCTCGATGGTGGGATTTAGAAGGCGAGTTTAAGCCACTTCATCAAATTAACCCCCTTCGTTTGAACTATGTACTTGAAAAAGCAAATGGCTTGTTTGGCAAGCGCGCACTTGATGTCGGCTGTGGTGGTGGCATTCTTGCTGAAAGCATGGCGAAAGAAGGCGCTATTGTGACTGGACTTGATATGGGCAAAGAACCTTTAGAAGTCGCGCGACTACATGCATTAGAAACAGGTACTCAACTGACCTACATTCAGAGCACAATAGAAGACCACGCTATAGAAAACGCAGGGACTTACGATGTCGTGACTTGTATGGAGATGCTTGAACACGTTCCAGATCCTCTCTCCGTTATCCGCTCTTGTGCTGCGCTAGTAAAACCTGGTGGTCACGTGTTTTTCTCAACCTTGAACAGAAACATCAAGTCATACTTGTTTGCTATTGTCGGTGCAGAGAAGCTTCTTAAGATTGTTCCTGAGGGGACTCACGAGCACGAGAAGTTTATCAAGCCTGCCGAAATGATGAAGATGATAGACCAAACAGACCTAACAGAAATGGGCATTACAGGCCTGCATTACAACCCTCTTAATGACAGTTACAAACTCGGCCGTAATGTAGATGTAAACTACATCGTTCATACTAAAAAATACTGAACGCCGTTATGTTAAAAAATGCGTTTTGTGATTGACATTTTTTGTAGAAAATGAATCGAAAGCGGTAGCACAAAGTTGCCGCTTTTTTTGTCTTTTTATGCCTAAAATTCGTGCTCTAGATTCCATTTTAACCAACCTATTTTTCGTAGATAAAAACGGCCAAAGATCAAGGAAAATATTTTTGCATGCGGTTATTTCTAAACCGATCTCAAAACCGTGCTTTTAACCATTCAAGTCTGCCCTTTTCTCATCGGTTAGTGTTCACTTACTGATTTTTTTCATTTTGTCAGTTATCCACAAGTCATCCCCGATCTGTACCTTGATAAATCAGTGTAATAGCACTATCTTGTAACCCGCAAACAAATGAACCCCTATATGTTGTGTTTAAGCGACAATATATAGATAGACTTTGATCACAAAGCCGCCGCAAGCTTTACTCATATTGCACATAAACAAACAAAAATACGGCTTTTATCAGTTTTCTTAGGGAAATAAAGCAGAATGAACCAACAACTTACCGTCACCAAGCGTGATGGCCGTAAAGAAAGTATCGATCTGGATAAAATCCACCGCGTTATCACTTGGGCTGCAGAAGGTCTAGATAATGTTTCGGTTTCTCAAGTAGAACTTCGCGCTCACATCCAGTTTTACGACGGCATCACAACGACAGATATTCACGAGACAATCATCAAGTCTGCGGCAGACCTGATCTCTGAAGAGACTCCGGATTACCAATACCTAGCTGCTCGCCTAGCGGTATTCCATCTGCGTAAAAAAGCGTATGGCCAATACGAGCCACCAACGCTTCATGATCACGTGTCTCGCCTCGTCGATATGGGTAAGTACGATCAACATATTCTAGAAGACTACACAAAAGCAGAACTCGACGAACTTGATGCGTACATCGACCATAAACGCGACCTAAACTTCTCATACGCGGCAGTTAAGCAGCTAGAGGGCAAGTACTTCGTACAAAACCGTGTAACGGGCCAAATTTACGAAAGTGCTCAGTTCTTATATATCCTTGTAGCAGCGTGCCTATTTGCGAAATATCCAAAAGCAACGCGTCTTGATTACATCAAGCGTTTCTACGATGCGACATCGACATTTAAGATTTCTCTACCTACGCCAATTATGTCTGGCGTACGTACCCCTACTCGCCAGTTCAGCTCATGTGTTCTGATCGAGTGTGGCGACAGTCTTGATTCTATCAACGCAACAGCAAGCTCGATTGTTCGTTACGTATCTCAGCGCGCTGGTATTGGTATCAACGCTGGTCGTATCCGTGCATTAGGCTCAGAGATTCGCGGTGGTGAAGCGTTCCACACTGGCTGTATCCCGTTCTACAAATACTTCCAAACCGCAGTCAAATGTTGTTCGCAAGGTGGTGTTCGTGGTGGCGCAGCGACTGTATTCTACCCAATGTGGCACGGCGAAGCTCGCTCCCTAATGGTGCTTAAAAACAACCGTGGTGTTGAAGAGAACCGTGTTCGTCACATGGACTACGGTGTACAGCTGAACAAACTGATGTACCAACGTTTGGTTGAGGGTGGCAACATCACACTATTCTCACCTTCAGACGTACCAGGTCTATACGACGCATTCTTCGAAAACCAAGAAGAGTTTGAGCGTCTATACGTGAAGTACGAGAACGATCCTTCAATCAAGAAAGAAACGGTTAAAGCGATTGAAATGTTCACTCTGCTAATGCAAGAGCGTGCATCAACAGGTCGTATCTACATTCAGAACGTGGACCACTGTAATACTCACAGCCCATTCGATTCTGAAGTAGCGCCAGTTCGTCAATCGAACCTATGTCTAGAAATCGCACTGCCAACGAAGCCATTAACTAACGTTGAAGATGACTCGGGCGAGATCGCACTATGTACGCTTTCTGCCTTCAACCTTGGTGCTATCAAGTCTCTAGATGATTTCGAAGAGCTATCTGATCTTGTTGTTCGTGCGCTAGATGCACTGCTTGATTATCAAGATTACCCTCTACCAGCGGCATACAAATCGACGATGAACCGTCGTACGCTAGGTGTTGGTGTGATCAACTTCGCTTATTACTTAGCGAAGCATGGCGTGAAATACTCTGACGGTAGCGCAAACGGCCTGACTCACCGTACGTTCGAAGCAATGCAGTACTACCTACTAAAAGCATCGGTAGAACTGGCGAAAGAGCAAGGCAAGTGCCCTTCATTCGACGAAACGAACTACGCGAAAGGCTTACTGCCGATTGATACGTACAAGAAAGATATCGACCTAATTTGTGACGAAGCGCTGCACTACGACTGGGACAGCCTACGTAAAGAAATTATGGAGCACGGCCTACGTAACTCAACACTGACTGCGCTAATGCCTTCTGAGACCTCTTCTCAGATTTCAAACGCCACTAACGGTATTGAGCCACCACGTGGTTATGTTTCAGTAAAAGCTTCGAAAGACGGTATTCTGAAGCAAGTTGTACCTGAGTTCACTGAACTTAAAGACAACTATGAACTGCTTTGGAACATCGGTTCGAACGACGGTTACCTACATCTTGTGGGTATTATGCAGAAGTTTGTTGACCAAGCTATCTCTGCTAATACTAACTACGACCCGTCACGTTACGAGACTGGCAAGGTACCAATGAAGAAACTACTTCAAGACCTGCTAACAGCGTACAAGTTTGGTGTGAAAACGCTTTACTACCATAACACTCGTGATGGCGCAAAAGATGAACAGAAAGACGCTGTTCAACCACAAGATGACGATTGTGCTGGCGGCGGTTGTAAGATTTAATCTACCCGCACCTAACACTCCGTAAAGACAGACTATCGATAACCTCCCCTTATGGGGAGGTTTAAAAGGAATTGAGGCATTATGGCTTACAGTACTTTTAACCAAAAAAAGAATGACCAATTGAAGGAACCAATGTTCCTAGGTCAATCAGTAAACGTTGCACGCTACGACCAACAAAAATTTGAGATTTTCGAAAAGCTTATCGAGAAACAACTTTCTTTCTTCTGGCGTCCAGAAGAAGTAGACGTATCTAGCGACCGTATCGATTACAACAAACTGCCAGATCACGAGAAGCACATCTTCATCTCTAACTTGAAGTACCAAACGCTTCTAGACTCTATCCAAGGTCGTAGCCCTAACGTGGCACTGCTGCCGCTTGTATCTCTGCCGGAACTAGAGACTTGGATTGAGACTTGGTCTTTCTCTGAAACGATTCACTCTCGTTCTTACACGCACATTATTCGTAACATCGTGAACGACCCTGCTGTGGTATTTGATGATATCGTTGAGAACGAGCACATCCTGAAGCGTGCAAAAGACATCGCGCACTACTACGACGATTTGATTCAAGCGACGAATGATTACCATCGCTACGGTGAAGGTGAGCATGTCCTTAACGGTGAAACAGTTAAGGTTAGTCTGTACGACCTTAAGAAGAAACTGTACATCTGTCTGATGTCTGTGAACGCTCTAGAAGCGATTCGTTTTTACGTAAGTTTCGCATGTTCTTTCGCTTTCGCAGAACGCGAACTAATGGAAGGTAACGCGAAAATCATCAAACTGATTGCACGTGATGAAGCGCTTCACCTGAACGGTACGCAACACATGATCAACCTGCTACGTAACGGTCAGGATGATTTCACTTTCATGCAAATCGCAGAAGAAGCAAAACAAGACTGTTTTGACCTATTCAAAGAAGCGGCTGAGCAAGAAAAAGAGTGGGCAGAGTATCTATTCAAAGATGGCTCTATGATCGGTCTAAACAAAGACATCCTAAGCCAATATGTTGAATACATCACCAACATCCGTATGCAAGCAGTAGGTCTACCTGCAGCTTATCCAGAAGCAACAACCAACCCAATCCCGTGGATTAACGCTTGGTTGTCTTCAGATAACGTTCAAGTTGCACCTCAAGAAGCGGAAATTTCTTCTTACCTTGTGGGTCAAATTGACAATGAAGTTCGCGCAGACGACTTCGAAGGATTCGAGCTGTAATGGCAACACTCAAAATCAACAAACTCATCAGTATTGAATCCAACCCTTCCAATACAATTTTGGAAACAATGGAGCAAGCTGGCTTACTACCAGAATACAACTGTCGTGATGGACACTGTGGTGCTTGTCGCTGCAAGTTGGAATCTGGTGAAGTGGAGTATGTTGGTTTTGCCATGGCTTACACGCAAAGTGATGAGATATTACCTTGTATTTGTAAAGCAAAATCGGATTTGTCACTCAGTGGCGTTAACTACGCGATGAAAGAAAAGCAGCGCGCATAACGTGACTCGACGGTATAAAACGCAAAAGCCAAGGTGATTACCTTGGCTTTTTTGTATCTACGTGTTTTATCTCTCAGGCTGTTATAGGTCTCTGGTTATAAAGCACTACCTGGGAGATGCATCTCTTTAACTTTCTCTAAAAATGCATAATGTGCAAACATCGGTTTACGTTCTAGGTAGCGACGCAACAAGTCTAGTGCTGCCGTACTGATCACTTTAACTTGGTCATTACGCGGATACTTTTTCGAGAGTTTATATAATGCTCCCCACTCGCCTGACGGTGTCGATAAAGCGACGGAAAAAACACCCTCTTCAATATCGCCAGTGACGAGTGATAAATCCGTCCCACACTTCTCTCGCGTCGCTCCTGCCAGAGCAAACGTTTCCGCTAATGGGTCTCCGCTGTTGCTAATCGCTTGAGTCTGGCTTGGTAGTACCCAACCATGTCCAAGTTGCCTTTCAGCGTTTTCATCACTATTTAACCAATAAGTTAAGTATCCACCACTGCTTTTTTCGGAAACCGACACGGTTAACTCTTTATCCACCAACAGCTGGCCGACATTTTCAACCATAGGTAAATCAATACTAACGGTATTGCTTTCAAGATGCTTATTGATCATCTGTACCAACTTCAAACGCTGTTCAAGCTGGTCAGAAGGGCCAAAGAGTTTCACTTCAATAAAAGGTAAGTAAGAGCGATAACCAAGCTCATACCCTTGAGGAAGTTTTAGCTGATCAAGCTTGTCCGAGATGCCGGATTCGGAAAGGCCAAACGTATAGATTCGACTACAACATGAACCTTGCACCTCTGGAAAAGCTCTTCTCAGATCAGGCAAAATTTGCGTCTCTGCCATAAGCTTAAATTCACTTGGCACACCCGGCGTAAAATAAAAAATGGCATCATTAATCAGCATCTTGAAACCACAGGCCGTGCCTATCGGGTTATCCAGAATCTCAGCCGTTTCTGGTAGCATGGCTTGTTTTAAATTACTGTCTGGCATTGGGATGCCACGTCGAGCATACAAACTTTCTAGATGCTGCAACCACTCTTTGAAAAGCACGAGTTTACACTCAGCAGCTCTCGCTGCGGCGGCCGCACTCATATCATCGGTCGTTGGCCCTAAACCACCATTCACGATCACCACGTCATTGTTGAAGCTCAACATTAAAAACTCTTCAACCAAGCTCGACAGGCTATCACCAACCGTTGAGCGCTTTGTTAAGCCAAATCCATGTTGATAAAACAGGCTAGATAACCATGCCGCATTAGTATCAACAATATCACCGTGGAGCACTTCCTCACCGGTACTAAGCATTGCTATTTTCACAACTGACTCCTGAACATAAGCACAATCCTATTATTCGTTATAGTGCTTATTTTTCTTTTTATTTGGACGAATCTCGACGAGATATATTGGGACTAAATAAGGATCAAGTATTTAAATGGTTGATGTTTTGAGGGATAATTGCGAGCCCGATCATCACACCATCAACTCGGAGACCTTTGTGTCAAAATCATCCATGTTCAAGAAAACTCTAACTGGCCTTTGCTTGACTTCGTCAGCGCTTGCGCAAGCAAGTCAGTACGATATGACCAGTCATACGGAGTTTTCTTACACACCTGATTGCTTGTCAGGTTACTGCGAAACGACGACTCTGTACACCTTCGAGTCTCAAAATCGCGGTCTTATGTTTGAACAGAATAATGATGATTCATTAAATCTTGATGCAGGGCTTCAGCCTAAACATCTCATTATCCCTCAAGATAAAGACTGGGATTACCTCATGGGTCAAACCTACACCATTCTTGGCCTGAGTATCGCAACCGTTGGTATGATGACTTTCCTTCCAGAAAGCATCACTAAGTGGGACGAAGAAGACCGAGACATGAGTAAGCTGGGTCAAAAATGGAAAGATAATGTCTCTGACGGGCCTGTTTGGGATCGTGATGAACATGTCCTCAACTACATCATGCACCCTTATTTTGGCGGCGTTTACTACACAGCCGCGCGCCACGCTGGCTATAACGAGTTTCAGTCGTTCTTGTACTCCGCAACCATGTCAACATTCTTTTGGGAGTACGGAGTAGAGGCATTTGCAGAAGTGCCATCTTGGCAGGATATTTTTATCACGCCGTTCTTTGGTGCTGTGGTTGGCGAAATGATGCTCACTGCTGAGCAAGATATTGTAGCAAACGGCGGCGAAGTCATGGGCTCTGAAACCGTCGGTGATGTATCACTCTTCTTCCTAAACCCTGTTGGGCATATCCATTATTGGGTAACCGATGCATGGGGCGGTAGTGCAGAACTACAATTTAATTCATCACCTTGGTTTGGTAATCAAGACGTCGCAAAATTCGCAATGGACGCAGGCGCCAACTACGATAGCCAATTTTACGGTGTCGAACTAAAAGTAACATTTTAGCCTTGACTTGAGTTGATACTCAGTAGAAAAGCAGCCTTATGATGGCTGCTTTTTTGTGCCCTAAACATCGTTTTAATTATTTGCTTCACGAATTAGTGTCAAAAATTGACTTTCATCAAACATAACCCTCTCCTAGCACCTACACTAAATAAAAGGATTTATTCCAATAACTTAAGTAGCACGTTTATTCGTACTGCGTCCAAACCTTATTCCAGGAGGGGACATTATGAACACCGTATTTATTGTTAATTTTGTCGGACAAGCGTCACCCGCAACTATCAAAGAACTCGCAGCAATTACTCATGAAAATGGCGGTAAATGGCTGATAAGCAAAGTAAACTTTATCGAAGATCAAGTTGCAGGTGTCATCAAAGTAGAGCTTCCAAGAGAAAATGCCGACATCGTTAAAGAGGCGTTCTCTTCATGTCAAACTCTTGTGGTTAGGTTCGTTGACTCGGATCCTCACTCGCATCGTGAAGACACCATCTTTCAGCTTCGCTTAGATGCCAACGATAGAGCAGGTATTGTGAATGAAATTACTCACGTTCTCGATAATCAAGGCATTTCAATTCTAGATATGGATTGCCAACGCGTATTCATTGCAGGCGGCGGTGGGGTAAGCTCCAGCTTATTCAGCGCAAAAATGGCGATTAAATTGCCTAGCGAGCTAGAGATAGAGGACGTGGCTAATGAGTTAGAATCTCTGAGTGAAGACACTCGTGTAATTGTAGAAAGCTAACTGCATACCTTTAACGCTTCTCCAATGAAAAAGAGCAGCAATTCAGCTGCTCTTTGTAGTTCTAATACTCAATACGTTTTATTTCACCGACCACTGAGATAGTGAACGTTTGAAATCAGAGTAGTCAAATTCATTCAGTTTTTGAATGTCACCATTCGAGCGTTCACAGTAAACCGAAGGCATACGTAGACCGTTAAACCAGTTCAGTTTCACCATGGTGTAACCTGCACTATCTAGAATGTGAAGACGCTGTCCGATCTCGAGAGGCTGTTCGAAGTTCGCCACGCAAAACTGGTCACCAGCTAAACAAGAGCACGATCCAATCACGTATTCATGTTCACCGTTTTCAGATGCTTCAAGAATTGACGCTGGCTCGTTGTAGATAAGCGTATCCAAACGGTGAGCTTCTGTTGCTGAATCGACAATCGCCGTCTTCTTCACGTTCTCCACAATATCAACCACTGTTACAACAAGATCGGTTGTCTTAGTGATGATCGCTTCACCCGGCTCTAGATACATTTGTACGCCGTGTTTCTCTGAGAATGCTTTAAGCGCTAAACCCAACTTCTCGATGTCGTATCCCGGCCATGTGAAGAAAACGCCGCCACCCATGCTTACCCAGTCCAGCTTATCTAGGTACTCACCAAACTGCTCTGAAATAGCATCGAGTAAGCCGATAAACGCATCCACGTCTTTGTTCTCACAGTTCATGTGGAACATTACGCCATCAATACCATCAAAAATTTCCGGTTTGATGTGATCAGCCTGAACACCAAGACGAGAGAATTGACGAGCTGGGTTTGCTAAGTCTTGCCCTGCGTAGCTCACACCTGGGTTTAGTCGCAAGCCAATCGATGCTTTACCTTCGACAATATGACGATAAGCCGCTAGCTGTGACTGAGAGTTAAAGATCATCTTGTCACAGATGTCCGCCACGTCGCGAACGTCATCTTCGCTGTAACCCACACTGTATGCGTGTGTCTCACCACCGAACGTTTCGTAGCCAAGCTTCACTTCAAACGGGCCAGAGCTGGTTGTTCCGTCTAGGTAAGGCTTGATGATGTCGAATACACCCCATGTTGAGAAGCACTTCAGTGCTAATACAAGCTTCACACCAGAGATGTCTTTTAGCTGTTTTGCTTTCTCTAGGTTCTCAATCAGCTTGTCTTCATTGATCATGAAGTATGGCGTTTTTAGTTCGTTTTGTTGCATTTTGATACCTTACGTCCCTTCGCCTTAGCAAAGGCACTATAAAATCGAACAAAGCCGACGCAAGTGCATCGGCTTAAACGTACAAATAAGAGTCGCTAAATTCTTACTTCAATTTATGGATAACAGGTTGTCCTGGTTCCAGTTCTTGAACATGCCAATCTAGACCAATCGATGGCATGGTTTCTAGGAATGGGTCTGGATCTAGCTGCTCCATGTTGAACACGCCTTTGTCTGCCCACTTACCACGGAAAAACTGCAAAGCCGCGGTGATCGCAGGTACGCCAGTGGTGTATGAGATAGCTTGGTGTTCAACATCTTCGTATGCAACTTCGTGATCTGCGTTGTTGTAGATAAATACGCTGCGATCTTTACCGTCTTTCTTACCTTGTACCCAAGTACCGATACACGTTAAGCCTGTGTAACCTGGTGCGAGAGATGTTGGGTCCGGCAGTAGCGCTTTCAATACGTGTAGAGGTTGGACTACCGTGCCGTCGTGCAGCGTCAGTGGGTCTGGGCTGAGTAGACCAATATCGCGCATTACGTTGAAATAGTTCAGGTAACGGTCACCGAACCCCATCCAGAACTCAATGCGTTTCGCCGGGATGAACTCTTGCATAGATCGAACTTCGTCGTGCGCCATTGAGTACACTTTATGTGAACCACAGTTCGGGAATTCAAACTCAAGCATACGTGAGTGACAAGGTACTTGTTTCCACTCGCCGTTTTCCCAGTAGAAGGAATCACCTTGAATCTCAAGCATGTTCGTTTCTGGGTCAAAGTTAGTTGCGAACTTCTTACCGTGGTCACCTGCGTTTACATCCATTACGTCGATAGTATCGATTTCATCGAACAGATGTTTTACCGCGTATGCAGCAAACACCGATACTACGCCCGGATCGAAACCGGCACCAAGAATACCTGTGATACCCGCCTCTTCAAACTTCTCACGGTAGCCCCACTGCCAATCGTAAGCTTGAGGTACTTGTTGGCCTTCAGAACACAAATCAACCGCAACAGATGTATCAAGGTATGACACTTTAGCTTGGTAACATGCTTCCATAATAGACATGTTCACCCAAGGAGGACCCGCGTTGATCACTAAGTCAGGCTGCACTTCTTTAATTAAAGCAACTAAAGAATCTACGTCGTCCGCGTTTACCGCACGAGCTTCTAGTTTCTTAGTTGAATCTTTCAGATTGTTTTTCTTCTGAATCGATTCGATGATTTTCTCACACTTACCTACGGTACGTGATGCGATTGTGATATCACCCAGAACGTCGTTGTTTTGTGCTGCTTTATGTGCAACTACCCAGCCAACGCCGCCTGCACCAATCTGTAGAATTGCCATAGTTTTCCGTTACCTTTGTTAAACTAGCTCTGCCGCTAGCGTATTGATTTTTGAGAGCAAAGATTCAAAGTCCGCCGTCGTCAGACACGGGTTCAAAATCGTAAATTTAAGCGCGGTTTTATCGTCGACAATGGTTTCACCCAATACCGCGATACCGCGTGTTAACGCTTCTAAGCGCAACGTTTTGTTCAGTTCGTCAAGATCCGCTGATTCATGTGTCGCGCGGAACAGAACCGTAGATAGTGATGGTTCAGCCAACAACTCAAAGTGTTTGTTATCTCTAATCATGTCCGCGACTTCAAGCGTCTGATCAAGTAAATGATCGTACATATCACCTAGGGCTTTTGGCCCCACGCTTTGCATCGTCATAAACACTTTTAGCGCATCAAAACGCTTAGTTGTAGCAATAGACTTATCCACCAAGTTCGGTAGTTCGTCGTGTTCGCGGTTCAAGTAGTCTGCATGATGAAGCAGGAATTTAAAGTTAGACTTGTCATTCACCAACAGCGCGCCACAACTGATGGTTTGGTAAAATAACTTGTGGAAGTCTACGCTGATGGAGTGTGCACGCTCACAACCTTTCAGACGGGCTTTTTGGCTACTTAGAATCAGAGCTCCACCGTATGCACCGTCGACGTGCATCCACATGTCATGTTTCGCTGCCATATCAGCGATAAAGTCTAGGTCATCAATAGCGCCGTGATCCGTTGTGCCCGCTGTGCCGACAATTGCAAATGGGATCAAACCTTCTGCTTTTGCCTGATTTAGAACTTCGTCTAACTTAGTGACATCCATCGTTCCATCGGCATTAGCATCGACGGTCATGACCGCTTTTTCACCCAATCCCATCCAAGACGCTGATTTTTGAACCGTGAAGTGGGATTTTTTCGAACACACTATACGCAGCTTGTCTGCGTATTCAGGAAGGCCAAGCTTTTGAATTGAGTGTGCACTGAGTTTGTCAGCAATCCAATCACGCGCAAGCATCAAACCCATTTGATTACTTTGCGTGCCGCCGCTCGTGAAGATACCGTCCGCTTTTCCACCTAACTTGTATTTATCGCATAGCCAGTTCACAACTTTCTGTTCAACATAAGTCGCTGATGAAGCTTGATCCCATGAGTCCATTGATTGGTTCAAAGCCGCAATCATTGCCTCTGCGGCAATAGCAGGCATCAACGGTGGAGTATGAAGGTGAGCGATACAATCTGGATGTTGCGTAAAAATCGCGTTTTTCGCGACCAACTCGGCTGCATCATCAATAACCGTTTTGAGAGGCGCATTTTTATTGTCAAGATCAACAGCATGGATCGCTGCTTCCAATGCTTTTGGATCCATACCTGAGTATGGTGCAACAACCTGTTCAAACACTGATTTCATTGCTGTCGTAGTGTGATTCATCACCGAAGCAAACTCATTGCTGCCCAACTCTCCAGTGTGGATGAAATGCTTCTTCCATTCATCTTGTGGCTGAGTTTCGATGTGACTACCGCCTGCTGCTAAAATCGCGTCTTCAAATACACGTAAAGCAAAGTCGATTTGCTCAAACGAGATGATAAGAGGAGGAAGGAAGCGAATTACTGCACCTTCACGTCCGCCTTTCTCAACGATCAAGCCACGCTCAAGTGCTGCGCGTTGAATGGAAAGAGTGAGTTCACTATCCGCTTGAGGTTCGCCAAATTTATTGAGCTCACCGTTTGGATTTTTAATCTCCACACCAAGCATCAAGCCTTTGCCACGTACTTCTGCGATACAGTTCACGCGCTTTTGAATGCTTTCAAGACCATAGCGCAAATACTGGCCCGCAATATTGGCGTGCTCAACCAGATTGTCACGCTGGATGATTTCTAATGCTTTCGCACCAGAGACCATGGCTAACTGATTGCCACGAAACGTACCTGTGTGTTCGCCCGGCTTCCAAGTATCATGCTGCTTGTTGATAACCAATAGCGACATTGGTAAGCCACCGCCAATAGCTTTTGATAAACACAGGATATCTGGAACAATTCCCGACTCTTCAAATGCGAAATTGTAGCCAGTTTTACCAACACCACACTGGATCTCATCGAAGATTAGTAAGATACCGTGTTCATCACAAATACGACGTAACTCTCGCAGCCAGAATGCTGGCGCAGGAACAACACCACCCTCACCTTGCACTGGCTCAACGATGATCGCAGCAGGCTTCATAATGCCCGATTCATCATCGTTTAAAAGACGATCGATATAACGAATGCTTGCTTTCGCACCTTCATCACCGCCAAGCCCAAATGGACAACGCAGATTGTATGGGAAAGGCATAAAGTGCACATCTGACATTAAACCAGTTCGACGCGCTTTCGTACCTAGGTTGCCCATCATGCCCATTGTGCCGTTAGTCATACCATGATATGCGCCACGAAAAGCAAACATGGTGTTGCGACCAGTAGTCTGCTTCGCGAGCTTGATCGCGGCTTCAACTGCATCGGCTCCAGACGGACCACAAAATTGGATAACGCTGTTCTCACTTAACTCTTGAGGAAGAAAAGATTTAACAGATTGAATAAACGTCGTTTTTGCTGATGTTGCAATGTCTAGCGTCTGATATGGCAGACCCGAATCTAATTGCTCTTTCAGAGCTTGGTTGATTTCAGGATGGTTATACCCCAAAGCTAGAGTGCCCGCCCCCGCAAGGCAGTCTAAAAAGATCTGTCCACGTGTATCTTCAACCAAGCAACCAAAAGCTTGTTTGATTGCGATTGGCAAGCGACGTGGATAAGAACGTACTTCAGATTCATGCTCAGCCTGATCAATCAATACTTGATCTGGCGTTAAGTCATACGTTCCCTCAACGATAGGAACCTGAGACGAAAAAATGTTTGCGATATTGCTATCGACTTCAAAGGCAGTGCTCATACTACATAATCCCTTGAATTATAATAATTCTATATCCTGTATTAATAATCATTGGAATGAAGTTACAGGAGGTGTGTATACCCCTCCGCATTTGTCAGTGCAAAATGACAAATACAGATCATCTGCCACGATACTCGTGACTTTATATGTAAAAGGGATTAATCAAGGTTCCGTAATGCACCCGTTTTGTAAAACAGGACATTTCGGCAGTATGAAGCTGATTAGTGTGTGTTTATTCAAAGGTTTCAATGTTGGGTTTCCCATTAATATGCCGCTTTTACAGCATTAGTATCCCGTCTATCGACAAAAGGCTTTGCCGATACCTACCCTACGCAGTGTCACAATCAGCTTGAATGGTCACTACGCGTATCCCCCAGAGATCAAACGTTGTTAATTACGCTCCGAGATTGCGCGCGAATTTATCACAAAATAAAATCTTCTGGCAACGATTTTTCATATTAGTAACAGTGACGCAAATCACAACAAAGTTCCCCCTAGTGATATTTGTACATTCATACTCATCTACAACGCTTTTCTTCTTTTCTCAAATACCTGTTATTTAAACAAATATCCTTACAATATCAGCGCCATGAACCAAAACGGTTTATGAACATACCACTCTTTAATCGTAGAACATTATTTTCAGTATCCAAGGCATTTAACAGAGCTAGTATTTACGTTACTGCTCAGCCTAAATCGATGAGTCTTTATTCACAGAACTTTGATTGACTAAACTTAAACTAGTCGGATAGGTATGGTCATGAAGTGACGTTGCTATGGCTAAAATTAACAAGGAGTTAAGTTAGTAAGCTGAAGGAGCTCAGTGCTTAAAGAAATACATCGCGAAGAAGAAATTTAAGATTTTAAGAAATACAAAAAAGGCCCAGCATTTTGATGCTGGGCCTTAAACCTGGAGCGACACACGAGGTTCGAACTCGTGACCTCAACCTTGGCAAGGTTGCGCTCTACCAACTGAGCTAGTGTCGCATTTAATATGAGATGGTGCCCCGGGCCGGACTTGAACCGGCACAACGCGAACGTCGAGGGATTTTAAATCCCTTGTGTCTACCAATTCCACCACCAGGGCACACAAATATTCTTTGTGATGCCTTTACAGAAAAGTAAAACACCATCTGATACCGCTAACGCCATATCAATAAAATTTGGAGCGACACACGAGGTTCGAACTCGTGACCTCAACCTTGGCAAGGTTGCGCTCTACCAACTGAGCTAGTGTCGCATTTATTCTCGAAAGCTATTCACTCTCAAAAAAATAATGGAGGCGCCTCCCGGAGTCGAACCGAGGTCCACGGATTTGCAATCCGCTGCATAGCCACTCTGCCAAGGCGCCTCATCTGTGAACAAAGCTAAGCTTTTTTTCACCACCCTGTTGAGCTCTGCTCTCTTGGGTACGGAATGCATTCTACGGATTCGAGCGATCGAGTCAACACTATTTTTATTTTTTTAAATCGTTTGACTAGAATTTGTGCGAAAGACGGTAGATTGCTTAGTTTTAATACTAAAAATCGCTTAAATACACTTGTTTATCATAAAACTTTGGCTACGCCTTACACTGCTGGCCGTGCGTTACGTGTATTGAAGCGTTAACAATCAGGAGACTCGCTTCTCTGAGACTCTCCAAGGGCAAAAACAAGACTTAGATCACATATGAAATTCTATCGAAACAGGAACTCTCAGATAGAAATTTCAAGCATGGCCGTTAGCAAGCATTAAAAACGTGAGAAGCAAAGAAATGCTGTAGATTATCTTAGATACAAAAAAGCAGGCTATTAAGCCTGCTTTCTAATATCAGAATTTAATGATGCTCTTCATTCAACAGATCATCTTTCGCAGCTGCTAAATATTGAATCATTGACCAGTACGTCAAGAAAGTTGCCACATACAAGGCCGCAAAGCCTAGCCAAACCATCCATTCATCGTAACGCCATATCAACACCCATAAGGCGAACATTTGCGAAACAGTTTTTACTTTGCCAACCCAAGATACCGCAACACTCGCTCGCTTACCGATTTCAGCCATCCATTCTCGCAATGCTGAGATAATGATTTCTCGCGCAATCATCGTTACCGCAGGAATGGTCACCCAAATTGAATGATAATGTTCCGTGATTAGAATCAATGCTGTTGCCACTAGCACTTTATCAGCGACAGGATCAATAAACGCGCCAAAACGAGAAGTTTGGCCAAGTTTACGGGCCAACATGCCGTCAAGCCAGTCAGTAAAACCCGCTACCCAAAACACCATTGCTGCTGCAAACGGTGCCCATGAATAAGGTAGATAAAAGACAACCACAAAAACAGGGATTAGGAACAGTCTAAGAAGAGACAGAATGTTCGGGATATTCAAACGCATTTTATTATTCTCTTACACATTGCGGCTTAATGTTGCGCGATTTTCCTTATTGTTTCAATGCTTGGAAAATAATTTCTGCTAAAGAGTGACTTATTCCCGGTACTTTGGCGATTTCTTCGACACTTGCACGTTTAAGTTCTTGTAACCCACCCATGTACTTGAGTAACGCCTGACGTCGTTTAGGGCCGATTCCCTCAATCCCTTCAAGTGCACTAGTACGTCTGGTTTTACCTCGCTTAGCACGATGCCCCGCTATAGCATGGTTATGGCTTTCATCACGAATATGTTGAATAAGGTGCAGCGCTGGAGCATCGCTTGGTAAATGAAACTCGTCCCCATCGACTGTAATCAGCGTTTCTAAGCCTGGTTTGCGAGTGACCCCTTTCGCAATACCAATCATGATGGGACGCTTTGGCCAATCACCCCAATATTGCGAAATAATATCATGCGCACGATTTAACTGACCTTTACCACCATCGATAAAGATGATGTCGGGAATTTTCTCTACGTCCAATTGCTTCGAATAACGGCGCTCCAACGCTTGTCCCATTGCAGCGTAATCGTCACCACCGGTAATGCCAGTGATGTTATAGCGACGATACTCCTGCTTAACGGGGCCTTCATTGTTGAACACCACACACGATGCAATCGTACTTTCCCCCATGGTATGGGAGATATCAAAACACTCCATTCGAGCAATAGACTCCAACTTCAATGTTTCGCGAAGCGCATGAAAACGCTGATTAATCGTCATCTTGTGATTGATTTTGGTGGTAATCGCCGTTAGTGCATTCGTGTTCGAAAGCTTGAGATACCTTGCTCGAGAGCCAGTTGGCGAGGTATGGAAATGAACCTTACGACCTGCCACTTCACTTAACGCTTTCTGTATTGGCGCAATATCTTCTGCCAACTCTTGATTCAAAATAATACGAGAAGGAATCGTGCGTGCTTCGTTATGGCTCAAATAGTATTGAGTCAGAAAACTATCGAACACTTCCTGCTGGCTTGTATTTTGTGGGATTTTCGGAAAATGGCTACGGCTACCAAGCACTTTGCCTTGGCGTATCATCAGGATATGAATACACGCAATACCATTCTCCTGAGCAAACCCTAGTACATCCATATCATCCATGCTGTCTTCTGAGACGTACTGCTGCTCTTGAACACGTCTAATCGCTTGGATTTGATCGCGAAATTTAGCGGCATCTTCAAAGCGCAATTGCTGACTGGCAACTTCCATTTTCTCGATCAGTTGTTTGAGTACTTGCTGATCTTTGCCTTGCAAAAACATGCGCACAAAGCCAACCAACTCTGCGTATTCTTCATCAGAAATGATGGTATTAACGCATGGTCCTGCACAACGGCCAATTTGGTACATCAAACATGGGCGCGTTCGGTTGGAATAGACAGTGTCTTCACACTGGCGCACAGGAAATATCTTTTGCAGCAAATGCAATGTTTCTCTTACTGCACCAGAATCTGGGTAGGGGCCAAAATATTCACCTTTGCGCTTCTTGGCGCCACGGTGGATAGAAAGCCGTGGGTGCTTATGACCGCTAATAAAGATATAAGGGTAAGACTTATCATCTCGCAGCAAAACATTGTATTTCGGTAAATACTGCTTGATATAGTTATGCTCTAAGATCAGCGCTTCTGTCTCAGTGTGAGTCACTGTGACGTCAATTTTGGCGATATTACTGACAAGCGCGCGAGTTTTCTCACTGTCTACTTTTTTTCGAAAGTAGCTTGAAAGGCGCTTTTTTAGGTCTTTGGCTTTACCTACATAGATGACAACAGCTTCGGCGTTGTACATTCTGTAAACGCCGGGCTGATGAGTTACTGTCTTGAGAAAGGAAGCCGAATCGAAGGGAGGATTCACACTAAAGGGTCTCGGTGTCCAGCATTCCGTGGCGGATCGCTAAGTGAGTTAACTCAACGTCACCATTAATGTCCAATTTACTAAAGAGTCGGTAGCGATAGCTGTTGACTGTCTTTGGACTTAAATTAAGTTGCTCAGAAATATCCGTTACCTTTTGGCCTTTGGTGATCATAAGCATGATCTGCAATTCACGTTCGGATAAGTCTTTAAAAGGGTTCTCAGAGGCTGGAGAAAATTGACTCAATGCCATCTGCTGCGCAATCTCTGGTGAGATGTAACGCTGCCCACTATTAACTACACGAATCGCATTCACCATTTCATCAGGGCCAGCACCTTTGGTTAAATAACCAGACGCACCTGCCTGCATCACCTTGGTTGGAAACGGGTTTTCTGTATGAACGGTAAGTACGATGATTTTCACATCAGGATTCACGCGAAGAATTTTTTTAGTGGCTTCCAAGCCACCAATTCCTGGCATGTTCATGTCCATTAAAACGACGTCAGCATGATTACTGCGACACCATTTTACTGCATCTTCACCGCTGTCAGCTTCTCCTGCTACGTTCATTCCACGGACGTCTTCAATAATACGTCGTATCCCTGTGCGAACCAGCTCGTGATCATCTACAAGGAAAACATTTATCAAACTTGTATCTCCACACTTTGTATTGGTTCTGCACCCACATAACCATTATTTGTTAAATGTGGATATCAGTATGACTGCCTATATACTAACGTAATCGACAAAAATTGCTTTCTATGAATATGTGCTGAAACGCAAACTTTAGCAAGAACTTATTCATAAACCACTCTATTATTTTAGAGCGTGATGAGCAGAACCGAAATCTAAGAAAAGACAATTAACAACATTAAGTACAATAAATCAAGTAACTAGGTTTCATATTGCCCAGAGAAACACGCTATAACTTAAAATGACACTGTCCCTCTTGCACCAGAGGCTAACTTGTAATCACTAATTCCAGCAAAAATTTGAACCGTTTTCTTTACTGGTTATTTTTACAGTTCTTAATGTTAAACTAGCGTTCTTCAAGTTTTCTAAGGTTTCTCACATTTGAATATCCAACAAGGCTTTCTGCTTACTCGACAGGCACGAGACATCAAAGATCAAACTCAAATCGAGCTGTGGCTTTCGACAGAAGCAGGTCCTACTCAGTTAATTATTAATGGTGAGAAGCCAGTATTTTTCATCGCTCAGAAACACTCAGAGCAAGCAAAAACACTCGCGCGAGAAAAAAACATACCCGTCGACATCCGCCTTTTGGATCTCAAAACGTTTGAACATACGCCTCTTTCTGCCTGCTATACCAATGTAACCAGGGACGCTCTCACACTTAAAGACACGTTCGCTCAAAATGATATCACCACTTACGAAAGTGATATTCGCCTCGCCGATCGCTACCTCATGGAGCGTTTTATTAAAGGCAGTATTGAGTTTACAGGCAATGTGACTCGTACCAATGGCTACCAACGCGTCCAGAACGCAAAATGCCGTACGGGGCAATATGAGCCGAAGTTAAACGTTGTCTCGTTAGATCTAGAATGCTCTGAGAAAGGCATTCTTTACTCCATCGGATTAGACAGCGTCATGGATTCCCGCGTTATCATGATCGGAGAACCAGAACCTTCGGATACACCGATACAATGGGTCCAGGATGAAAAGGCGCTTCTAGAAGCACTCATCGTTTGGTTTAAAAAATTCGACCCCGATGTCATTGTCGGTTGGAATGTCATTGATTTTGACTTTCGTCTGCTACACAAACGAGCAGAATGGCACAACATGAAGCTAATGCTTGGCAGAGCAGACCAAGCCAGCTTTTTTAGGAGCTCATCTCAAAGCCAACAAGGGTTTATCTCCATTCCCGGGCGAGTTGTGATGGATGGTATCGATACGCTAAAAACGGCTACTTACCACTTTCGATCTTGGTCATTAGAGTCTGTATCTCAAGAACTCTTGGGGGAAGGTAAAGAAATCCACAACGTTCATGACCGTATGGATGAGATCAATCGTATGTACCGCTCCGACAAACCATCGCTGGCTAAATATAACTTACAAGACTGCGTGTTGGTGAACAAGATTTTCAATCACACTCACCTGCTCGACTTTGCAATTGAACGCTCTCGCCTCACTGGTGTAGAACTGGATCGTGTCGGTGGCTCGGTAGCGGCATTCACTAACTTATACATGCCGCAAATACACCGCGCAGGCTATGTTGCCCCGAATCTACACCCAGAAAATTGGATTGCGAGCCCCGGCGGTTACGTGATGGACTCCATCCCTAACCTATATGATTCCGTTTTAGTGTTGGACTTTAAGAGTCTATACCCATCGATTATTCGCTCTTTCTTGATTGATCCTATGGGTTTGGTTGAGGGGTTATTACTCGATATTGGTAAAGAAGGTGATCAGGCAGTACCTGGCTTTCGCGGTGGTCAGTTCCATCGTACGAAACACTTTTTGCCAGAAATGATTGAAAAGCTTTGGGCGGCACGTGATGTCGCGAAAAAGAACAATGAGAAAGCTTTTTCTCAGGCAATCAAAATCATCATGAACTCCTTTTATGGCGTACTGGGTTCATCGGGATGTCGTTTCTTTGATACTCGATTGGCTTCTAGTATTACCATGCGCGGACATGAGATCATGAAGCAAACTAAAGTACTGATTGAGGAACAAGGCTATCAAGTGATTTACGGCGATACGGATTCCACATTCGTGTCGTTGAATCGACCATACAGTCAAGTAGAAGCTGACGCTGTTGGAAATCAATTAGTTGATTACATCAACTCTTGGTGGCAGGAACATCTACGTTCTGAGTACAACCTAACATCTATGTTGGAAATCGAATATGAAACCCATTATCGCAGATTCCTTATGCCAACGATTCGTGGCGCAGAAACTGGCTCGAAAAAGCGCTATGCGGGTTTAATCGGTGAAGGAGAGCAAGAGCGGATTGTATTTAAAGGGTTAGAAAGCGCCCGTACTGACTGGACCTCGTTAGCACAGAAATTTCAAAATACACTCTATAGCATGATTTTCCATGGTGAAGACCCAAGCGACTATGTCCGAGAGATGGTTGAGAAAACTAACAACGGTGAATTTGATGAACAGTTAGTGTATCAAAAGCGACTGCGCAGAAAACTGCATGAGTATCAGAAGAACGTCCCGCCACAAGTGCGTGCAGCTCGTTTAGCGGATGAGATAAATGCCAAGCTTGGACGCCCATTACAGTATCAAAACAAAGGACGAATTGAATACATTATAACCGTGAACGGTCCTGAACCTTATGAGTACCTCAATAGCCCTATTGATTATCAACATTACATTGATAAACAACTCAAACCCGTTGCAGATGCGATTCTCCCTTTCATTGGGACGGATTTTGACAGTCTTTCAGCGCCTCAAATGGGGCTGTTTTAACCGATACGAAACTCTGTTTTCTGGTACTGTTTGACTAGCCAGTCACCAAACGCATCAATTAGCCCGATAACAGAACGCTTGGGAATACCCCGGCCAGAAAGTAAAATTTCTAGCCGCTCGATCTCAAGCTGCTTTTCAGGATGATAAGTTAAGAATACCTTTCCACATTTTATAGGGTCATCAAACCAACATTTATCTCGATACATCACCAAAGAGTATGACGCTCTTAGTAACTTTTTAGCAATCACGCGCTGGGCGGCCACCTGCTCTTCTATCGTCTTCGCTTGTACGATTTTTTTGCGATACACCGTAATCCAATCTTCCACATCCATATTCCAGTGCTTAGCAATTTCCCAACTTGGGACGTAATCACCAAAACAGTCTGCTAGATCATCACCATAAACACAGACACAGCAATGCTTAAGCATAAAGCCCCAAGTGAAAATACTATCTAAATTAGCTACTTCGCTCACTAAGGCTGTACGGACCGATACACCATTAACTTGAGGGTAACTCTGCTGCGCACGCCACTTAATTGTGTTGAGCAAAGTCGCGCGATTGTGCTCAAAGGATGATTGAGTAACGACAACCAGGTCTAAGTTCGACCTCCCAGCGACCGCTGTTTTGCGAGCGACGCTACCATACACATAAACGCTGTGTAAGTTTTGCCCCAGTCCACCTTTGAGACAAGCGGTGACTTCTCTAATTAAAGGCGCAAACTCTGGTTGAAATGGTTGTTTAGGATCGATAACAGGCAGAGACATGACTTAAAACGTGATCTCAGATGGTTCAAGAAGTTGAGCTATATGTTCTCTTAGCCGACTCACTGAATCAAGTCCATTCAGGTGTTTAGTCATGGGAGTAACAACAAATTTCTGCAATGAATTTTAATGCTAGGCGGCTAACTTAGCGCTATAATCACCGAGTTTTGCTTAATAAGTATGAATAGGAATATACAATGCCAAAGGCAAGTGAAATCAAAAAAGGCTTCGCAATCGAGTCTAATGGTAAAACTCTTCTAGTTAAAGACATCGAAGTAACGACTCCTGGCGGTCGTGGCGGCGCTAAAATCTACAAAATGCGTTGTACAGATCTAAACACGGGCGCACGTGTAGATGAGCGTTACAAGTCTGATGACGTTGTTGAAACGGTAGAAATGAACAAACGTGCAGTTGTGTACTCATACGCTGACGGCGATGAGCACATCTTCATGGATAACGAAGACTACTCACAATACACATTCAAGCACAATGAAGTTGAAGACGACATGCTGTTCATCAACGAAGATACACAAGGTATCCACATTATCCTTGTTAACGGTGCTGCTGTGGGTATTGAACTACCATCTTCTGTTGAGCTAGTGATTGAAGAAACTGACCCTTCAATCAAAGGTGCTTCTGCATCTGCTCGTACTAAACCAGCACGCTTCGCTTCAGGTCTTGTCATCCAGGTTCCTGAGTACATTGCAACTGGTGACCGTGTTATCATTAACACAGCTGAACGTAAATACATGAGCCGAGCATAAGCATGTCTGATTTGATTTCTTACGACGACGTCATCGACGCAGCGTACGACATTTTCCTTGAGATGGCTCCAGATAATCTAGAGCCTGCTGACGTGATTCTGTTTACTGCGCAATTTGAAGATCGTGGTGCCGCAGAACTTGTTGAAACTGGCGATGACTGGGTTGAACATGTTGGCTTCGAGATCGACAAAGAAGTATATGCAGAGGTTCGTATCGGCCTAGTAAATGAGGAAAATGACGTTCTTGATGACGTATTTGCTCGTATGCTAATCAGCCGAGACCCAGAACATAAGTTCTGCCATATGCTTTGGAAACGCGATTAACGTTTCTTCATCATGAACAAAAAATACCAGCCTAGTGCTGGTATTTTTTTATCTGCTGTTTTTGTTTAGCTGCGATCTTTGTTTAGCCAAGGCACCCTGCTCTATATCGGCTTTAGATCCTTTTGTTATGTAACAGATAAGAAAAAGGCTTGCCGAGCTGGCAAGCCTTTCTGATGTTTTGCTATCGATTAACGATGCTTGTTACGTGCGCCTTGATCACCAGCAGTCTTCTTCGGCTTACGACGAGAAGGGTTGTTACTGCGACCTTTTGGCGTGTTAACACGCTCTTCATGGCGCTTAACTGCGCGACGAATTTTTTGGCTGCGTGCACGCTCACGTTTGCGTGACGTGTTGTCTTTGTTCAGATCAAGCATGGTTTCTTTCTCTGGACGAAGCTCTACAAGCTCACGCAAGTAGTTTACTTCTTTCAGGTCAAGCTCCATCCAACCGCCACGAGGCAGTTTCTTGTCTAAGAAAATGTCGCCGTAACGAACACGTTTCAGACGACTAACGGTACACTCTTGCGATTCCCATAGTCGACGAACTTCGCGGTTACGACCTTCGTTGATAACAACGTAAAACGTGTGGTTCATGCCTTCACCACCCGCGTAAACAACATCTTCGAAGCGAGCTAAACCGTCTTCCAGTTCAACACCTTTTACTAGATTACGAACTTTCTGTTCAGTTACTTCACCGAACACACGTACTAGGTATTCACGTTCAACTTGGCGGCTTGGGTGCATTAAGCGGTTCGCCAGTTCACCATCCGTTGTGAAAAGCAGAAGACCAGAAGTGTTCGCATCCAGACGACCAACTGAAATCCAACGAGAGCCACGAATTTTTGGCAGACGATCAAAAACAGTACGACGACCTTCTGGATCGTGACGAGTACACAGTTCACCCTCGGGTTTGTAGTACGCAAGTACACGACAAATCACTTCTTCTTGAATCTTTGCAGAGACAATATGACCATCGATACGAACTACGCTGCTCTCGTCTTCAAGTCTTTCACCAAGCTTAGCGACTACACCGTTCACGCTAACGCGACCAGATTTAATTAACGATTCAATCTCACGACGAGAACCGTGACCAGCACGTGCTAATACTTTTTGTAACTTTTCGCTCATTTATCTACCTATGTGTCGTCTTCACAGACGTCTAGACCAGGATTGGTCTGTATTTTGCTAATTACCCATTTCAGTGGGATTTTTCGGTCCGACATTATACGTAACTTTCTCAGTTAATGTAAGCTAAATCGGCGCCATTCTCCACACCCAAAATTCACTTTAAAACGTCGAAAATATTTACTCTATTCTGCAACTTTTTTCCTACTTAATACTGATATTGCCCAGCGAGAATCCCACTAATATCGGTCTTCCCGAGCCACTTTAACCGTGCAGTACCTGATAAAATTGTCAGGGTTACAACGATAACCACTTGGGGTGTGTTTACTGTTCGTATTGCTTTAAAAGCAACGAAGAATAAACAGTCCCAGTTTGCTGCTAAGTAATACCAATCATCGTGGATAAATGAGCACTCATAGCAAGACAAGAAGCATCGGTAAGTCACTATTTACTATTAAAAATGACACTAACGTTATCGTGTATTTTAACTAGCTAGATTGGCTCTGCATTTTCGACGATTGGCATAAATCAGACAAAAAGGAATAGAACAATGTCTATGCTAAATCTAGACCTAAATTGGATTTTTGGGACATCTCAAGATGACGATATGACCGGTACAAAAGGGTCTGAAACAACCGATATTTTCTTCGGCTTCTGTGGTGATGATAAGTTCGTAGGATACGGAGGCAATGATGTCGTCTTCGGGGGCTGGGGAGACGATACCTTGCTCGGTGGCCGAGGAAACGACTTTGTTTCTGGCGGCTTTGGCAACGACTTCCTATCAGGCGGATTAGGAAATGACAAGCTCTTTGGTGGTTGTGGCGATGATACAATTTTTGATTACTCAGGCAACAACTACTTGAGTGGGGGTTGGGGTAACGACACGCTCGTCGTTGGCGATGGTGAATCAGTACTGAGCGGCGGCTGTGGAGACGACACTTTCGTGCTTACAAACCGCCTGGCTATTGGTGTACCCGATCAACCTGTATCTTCCAACGATATTGATATTAAAGCCGATATTGTCGATTTTAATATTTTTCATGACAAACTTGTCTTCGATATGGGCAGAGACACCGACAATGATGGCATTCGCGATACGTTCTTAGATTCAGCGGATGATCTTACTTTATCTTACAACGAGTGTGGTTGGGCAGTATTCTCTAGTGATGAATACAATGTTGAAGTGACACTAAACGGCGTGAGCTCTGCATACATCAACTATGCTGAACAAAATGGTATCGACATTTTCGATTTCGCTTAATCTCAAACAGTTAAGTTCAATGAGATATTCGATATGACAACTAAAATAGGAGGCGCGATGCCTCCTATTTTGTTTGACGGTGGTGTACGACTATTAGTCGAATTATTCGAATGGTGCCGGGTCACCTGATCCCAAACGCACCACAACAGGTTCACCTTCGCTAAAATCAATGACGGTCGTAGGCTGTTCACCTAAGTAACCGCCATTAAGAATCACATCAACCGCATGTTCTAGTTTATCGCGAATATCTTCCGGATCAGACTCTGTTACGTCACTGCCAGGTAGAATCAACGACGTAGACATCATCGGTTCACCTAATGCTTCCAACAAGTCCAAGGCAATTTGATTGTCTGGAACACGGATACCGATGGTCTTACGTTTCGCGTTCATCAAACGACGCGGCACTTCTTTCGTGCCTTTGAAGATGAAGGTGTAAGGACCTGGTGTGTTGTTTTTCAGTAGTCGAAATGCAGAGTTATCCACTCGCGCATATAGAGAAAGTTCCGACAAATCACGACACAGTAATGTAAAGTTATGCTTATCATCCAGACGACGGATCTGACAGATTCGTTCCAGTGCCTGTTTGTTCTCCAACTGACAGCCAAGTGCGTACCCTGAATCGGTAGGGTACACCACAACGCCGCCGTTACGAATGATTGCTACTGCTTGATTAATCAAGCGAGCCTGTGGGTTTTCTGGGTGAACGTAAAAAAACTGGCTCATTGTAATTCCTCATTATCGAGCCTCTCGGCTCTATATTCTTATGTGGAGCTTGAATGCCGCCTTGTTGTGCTTTATCAAGTGACTTCAAGATTCAAAGTGTTGTTCAGTTCCAACGACAAGGAAAGCCACATTAATACCCAATATACACTTTCCAGTTATTTGATGCTGAAACCCACGCTTTGAGGTTACTTTGATATATCCAACGAAGGATCAATACCCCAATCTTTCCAAACTGGTTCGACGCCTGCGGGCAACCAAAGGTTCCTTCCTAGCTCCATCCAAGGGGATGGGTAGTGAAAATCACTGCCTTGAGACGCTAATAGTTTGTATTGTATAGCATAATCAGCCAAGTTGCGCCTTTCTTGTTGCGCTTGCTGCGGCTGTGCAACTTCCATCGCATCACCGTTTGCTTCTACAAACGCTGCTAGAAGACGCTTAATCCACTTCGCTGTCAACTTATATCTTCCAGGATGCGCCAATACCGCCATCCCACCAGCCGCATGGATAGCATCAACCGCATCTTTCATCGAGCACCAATTCGGTGGTACATAACCTGGGTTATTACGCGTTAGGTATTTTTTAAACACCATTTGCATGGTTTTTGCGTAACCATTATCCACCAACCATTTCGCGAAGTGCGCTCTCGTGACAGGCGCATCACCGGCGATCTGCCTTACCTCTTCGAGCACACCTTCCCGAGTTGCTTTTTGTAGTCGCTCTGCAATCAACTCTGACCTTGTTATGCGGTGCTGCTTCTGCTGCTCGATGAGGGCGGATAATTGTTCATTTTCCGGATCGATATTCAAGCCGACAATATGAATGTCTTTGTTTTGCCAGACAGTCGATATCTCAATGCCGTTGATGATTTTGATCGGCAAGTTATTGTCTTGAACGTGTTGCTTGGCTAACGCCAAGCCGTCAACCGTATCGTGATCAGTGATCGCCAAAACCTCGATATCAAAACTCAGCGCCCTTTCCACTAAATCTTTAGGCTCTAACCGACCGTCCGATGCAGTGGTGTGACTATGTAAATCAATTCTCATATTTTTATCGTTTTAATGCTGTTTTGGGGTTGACTTTTTACTCTCGCACTAGTTAACTAGTACACAAATACAAAGTACGTAATTTAAGGTTCACCATGTTACAAGAATTTAACCAAAACCAAAAAGCGAAAGTTGCGGTTTGTCTTAATAAGGCAAACTCATCAGATCTTGCTTGGTGGCGCACTTGGAATAGTTCTTGGTGGGCGAACGTATACTTCTAGTTTATAGAACCAAACGTTGTAAAGCCCGCTACTTAAGCGGGCTTTTTTGTTTTGTTGCTCATTTCACATTCAACTGCCTAAACATTAATCGAATATGGCTAACTCTAGATTGGGAGAACGTTTGCTTTATGCGACTATGTACGGCAGGAAGATTTAGACAGCTACAAGGAGGTCTTGTGAATAAGGCCATAGAAATCAAGAAACTTGGATGCCTAGAAGTATTAAAGACTTCGGTTCCTTACACTCAAGACCCAACACGTTTGTTCCATACCATTTGTGAGAACAAAAGAGATAGCTTGCTTCTCGAATCCGCTGAAATTGATTCGAAACAGAATCTAAAATCACTTTTAATCGTCGATTCAGCGGTGCGCATCGTTTGTTACGGCCACACTGTAAACATGCAGGCGTTAACCAACAACGGTAAAAACCTACTGTCTCACCTAAACCAGAACATCCGTGGTGACGTTGAGAGTAAGTTCGATGGCGAAACGCTGACTTTGGAGTTTAGCCAGCCATGCGACACGTTAGATGAAGACTCTCGACTACGTGAAGCTTCTTCTTTTGACGCGCTACGTTTAGTGCAACACAGCTTCGATATTTCACAGCAAGACAAACACGCTATTTTCCTTGGCGGTCTGTTTGCCTACGACTTAGTCGCAAACTTCGAGCCGCTTGGTAATGCAGAAGCAACCAATCAATGTCCAGATTACGTTTTCTACGTCGCGGAAACATTGCTTGTTGTCGACCATCAAACGGAATCTTGCCAGCTTCAAGCTACATTGTTTGTGGATGATTCAGAAAAACTAGCGCTAGAGACTCGCATCGCAGAAATCAGCGCTCAATGTGCGGCGCCAAAGTTACTTCCAAGTGCAGAGAAAATCGCCGACGTAACGGTAGAACCTAGCGTATCTGACGATGACTTCTGCCAAATCGTTCGCGACTTAAAAGAGTTCGTAGTTAAGGGCGATGTGTTCCAAGTTGTACCATCTCGCCGATTCACTCTACCTTGCCCTGCTCCACTCGCGGCTTACAAAGAACTGAAACAAAGTAATCCAAGCCCTTACATGTTCTACATGCAAGATGAGCTGTTCACTCTGTTTGGCGCATCACCAGAAAGTGCGCTTAAGTACGAAACCGACACTAACCAAATTGAAATCTACCCAATCGCAGGCACTCGTCGCCGTGGCAAGCACCCTAACGGCGAGATTGATTTCGACCTAGATAGCCGCATCGAACTTGAACTGCGCACCGACATGAAAGAAAACGCAGAACACATGATGTTGGTTGACTTGGCACGTAACGACGTCGCTCGTATTGCTCAAGCTGGCACTCGACACGTAGCAGACCTTCTAAAAGTCGACCGCTACAGCCACGTAATGCACTTGGTATCTCGTGTGGTTGGTCAACTGCGTGAAGACCTAGACGCGTTGCACGCATACCAAGCATGTATGAACATGGGAACGCTCACTGGCGCACCAAAGATTCGTGCAATGCAGTTGATTCGCGACGTAGAAGGCGCACGACGCGGTAGTTACGGCGGTGCTGTGGGCTACCTAACTGGTGAAGGTACACTCGACACATGTATCGTAATTCGCTCAGCTTACGTTGAGAACGGCATTGCTCAAGTTCAAGCTGGTGCTGGCGTGGTGTTCGACTCTGATCCACAAGCGGAAGCAGACGAAACGCGCGGCAAAGCACAAGCGGTAATCTCTGCTATCCAAGCAGCGCATAAGTCACAATAAGGAATAGGGTTCAGAGATGGCTAATATCATTTTTATCGACAACTTTGACTCGTTCACCTACAACCTTGTGGATCAATTCCGCTCGCTAGGTCACTCAGTCAAGATTTACCGAAACAACATTCCAGCAAAAACCATTGAACAAGCAGTGAATGAGCTTGAGAACCCTGTGGTACTGCTATCGCCAGGTCCTGGTGCGCCGTCTGAAGCAGGCTCAATGCCAGAGCTAATTCAATTGCTGAAAGGCAAAGTTCCTATGATTGGTATTTGTCTTGGTCACCAAGCAATTGTTGAAGCTTACGGCGGTACCGTTGCTGGTGCAGGCGAAATCATTCACGGTAAGGTCTCTATGATGGAGCACCAAAACCATGCGATTTACCAAAACCTACCATCACCACTTGCAATTGCACGTTACCACTCGTTAGTTGCAACCAAGGTTCCTGAGAGCCTAACCATCACAGCAGAAGTGGATGATTTGGTCATGTCTGTTGTACATGAAGAAGATAAAGTTTGCGGGTTCCAGTTCCACCCGGAATCTATTATGACGACCTACGGAGCGACACTGTTGGCCAATGCCATTGAATGGGCACTCGAAGCACAAACTTCAGTGAATTCCCTCACTGCTTAAAAAAGCGCTTGGCACATAAGAAATTTAGGAGAGGAAATATGGAAGCAATCATCAACCCTATTATTACCAAGTTGTACGAGCAAGAGTCACTGACTCAGGAAGAGAGCCAACAACTGTTCGACATCATCATCCGTGGTGAACTCGATCCGATTTTGATGGCATCAGCACTGACTGCACTAAAAATCAAAGGCGAAACGCCGGATGAAATTGCGGGTGCGGCAAAAGCACTGCTGGCAAACGCAAACCCATTTCCTCGCCCAGATTACGATTTCGCAGATATCGTAGGTACTGGTGGAGACGGTCACAACACCATCAATATTTCAACCACCGCGGCATTTGTTGCTGCAGCATGTGGTCTAAAAGTGGCAAAGCACGGCAACCGCAGCGTTTCAAGCAAATCGGGTTCTTCTGACCTTCTTGATTCATTTGGTATCAACCTAGCCATGAGCGCAGAAGATACGCGCAAAGCGGTCGACGATATCGGTGTTGCTTTCCTATTTGCACCTCAATACCACGGTGGTGTACGTCACGCGATGCCAGTGCGTCAAACCATGAAAACACGCACTATCTTTAACATTCTAGGCCCACTGATTAACCCTGCTCGTCCAAACATCGAATTGATGGGTGTTTACAGTGAAGAACTGGTTCGTCCTATCGCGGAAACCATGCTAAAAATGGGTATGAAGCGCGCCGCAGTGGTACACGGAAGTGGTTTGGACGAAGTCGCGATTCATGGCGAAACAACGGTTGCAGAAATCAAAGACGGCAAGATCACTGAGTACACGCTAACACCAGCAGACTTCGGTCTAGAAGCGCACCCGTTAGAAGCAATCAAAGGTGGCGTTCCTGAAGAAAACAAGGCGATCATTACCAATATCCTGACGGGTAAAGGTACAGACGCACAATTGGGCGCAGTGGCGGTGAACGTTGCCTTGCTAATGCGTCTATTCGGCCACGAAGATTTAAAAGCCAACACGCAACAAGCGATTGAGGCAATGAATTCAGGCAAGGCGTACCAATTGGTACAACAACTTGCCGCACACGCTTAAGGAATTGAAGAAGATGACTGACTTCAACACTCAGCAAGCTGACAACCTGTCTGAACACGTTTCTAAGAAAGAAGCAGAAATGGCAGAAGTACTGGCAAAAATTGTCCGCGACAAATATCAGTGGGTAGCAGACCGTAAGGTGTCTCAACCGCTAAGCACATTTCAGTCTGATCTGCTGCCATCGGACCGCAGCTTCTACGATGCACTGAGTGGCGAAAAGACAGCATTCATCACCGAATGTAAGAAGGCGTCTCCTTCCAAAGGTTTGATTCGTGATCACTTCGACTTGGATTACATTGCATCGGTTTACAACAACCATGCTGATGCAATTTCAGTATTAACAGACGAGAAATACTTCCAAGGTAACTTTGACTTTCTTCCTCAAGTGCGTGGTCAAGTCAAACAGCCAGTTCTGTGCAAAGACTTCATGGTAGATACCTACCAAGTTTACCTAGCGCGTCATTACAGTGCTGATGCTGTCTTGCTAATGCTGTCTGTCCTCAATGATGAAGAGTACAAAGCCCTAGAAGAAGCAGCACACAGCCTGAACATGGGCATTCTGACCGAAGTCAGCAACGAAGAAGAGCTTCATCGAGCCGTTAAGCTAGGCGCACGCGTTATCGGCATCAATAACCGTAACCTTCGCGACCTAAGTACTGATTTGAATCGTACGAAAGAACTGGCACCGACAATTCGCGAACTGGCTCCTAAGGCAACAGTAATCTCAGAATCTGGCATTTATACGCATCAACAAGTTCGTGATTTAGCGGAATACGCAGACGGCTTCTTGATTGGTAGTTCACTGATGGCGGAAGACAACTTAGAACTTGCTGTACGTAAAGTGACGTTAGGCGAAAACAAAGTGTGTGGCTTAACGCATCCAGATGACGCAGCAAAAGCATATCAAGCTGGTGCAGTATTTGGTGGCCTGATTTTTGTCGAGAAGTCGAAGCGTGCGGTCGACCTTGAAGGTGCTCGCTTAACCATGAGCGGTGCTCCACTGAATTACGTTGGCGTTTTCCAAAATCACGATATCGATTTTGTTGCTTCTGTCGTGACCTCTTTGGGTTTAAAAGCGGTGCAACTGCACGGTCAAGAAGACCAAGCTTACGTAAACCAACTCAAAGCCGAACTGCCAGCAGCGGTAGAAATTTGGAAAGCTTATGGCGTGACTGATGCGAAGCCAGAACTACTTGCAGACCACATTGACCGCCATCTATTAGATGCTCAAGTTGGCACCCAAACTGGCGGAACCGGACAAGTGTTCGACTGGTCACTGATCGGTGACCCAAGTCAAATTATGCTAGCAGGCGGACTGTCGCCAGAAAATGCTCAACAAGCAGCGACACTAGGTTGCTTGGGATTAGATTTAAACTCTGGTGTAGAAAGTGCACCAGGCAAAAAAGATTCACAGAAGTTGCTCGCGGCATTCACCGCCATTCGCAACTACTAAAGCTGTATTTCAGCTAAAAAATTTAAAGCTATTCGTAGCGAAAAATACGAGAAGGAATATAACGATGGCAAAACTGAATGCCTACTTTGGCGAATACGGCGGTCAGTACGTTCCGCAAATTCTAGTTCCTGCATTGGAGCAACTAGAGCAAGCGTTTATCGACGCGCAAGAAGATCCAGAATTCCGCAGTGAGTTCATGACGCTTCTTCAAGAGTATGCGGGCCGCCCAACGGCTTTAACTCTAACTCGTAACCTAACTAAAGGTACGAAAACCAAACTGTACCTAAAACGTGAAGACCTGCTTCACGGTGGCGCACACAAGACCAACCAAGTGTTAGGTCAAGCTCTGCTTGCGAAACGCATGGGTAAAAACGAAATCATCGCAGAAACCGGCGCAGGTCAACACGGCGTAGCAACCGCACTAGCGTGTGCACTACTTGGCCTTAAGTGTCGCGTTTACATGGGAGCAAAAGACGTTGAGCGTCAGAGCCCAAACGTATTCCGTATGAAGCTAATGGGCGCGGAAGTCATTCCGGTTCACTCAGGTTCAGCGACACTTAAAGACGCATGTAACGAAGCGCTGCGCGACTGGTCTGCAACTTATGAAGATGCGCACTACCTACTAGGTACAGCAGCTGGTCCTCACCCATTCCCAACCATCGTGCGTGATTTCCAACGAATGATCGGTGAAGAAACTAAGAATCAGATTTTGGCACGTGAAGGTCGTCTTCCTGATGCAGTTATCGCGTGTGTGGGCGGTGGTTCAAACGCTATCGGTATGTTTGCTGACTTCATCGAAGAAGAAAGCGTTCGCCTAATTGGTGTTGAGCCAGCAGGTAAAGGTATCGATACCGACCAACACGGTGCACCACTTAAACATGGCAAAACGGGCATCTTCTTTGGTATGAAAGCGCCATTGATGCAAGATCCTAACGGCCAAGTTGAGGAGTCTTACTCTGTATCTGCGGGTCTTGATTTCCCTTCAGTTGGTCCACAGCACGCACACCTAAACGCAATTGGCCGTGCAGAATACGACAACGTAACGGACGACGAAGCGCTCGAGGCATTCCAAGAACTGGCTCGCAGCGAAGGGATCATCCCAGCTCTAGAGTCTTCTCACGCTCTAGCTCATGCATTGCGCATGGCTCGTGAGAATCCTGAGAAAGAACAACTATTGGTCGTAAACCTATCTGGTCGTGGTGACAAAGACATCTTCACCGTACACGCCATCCTAGAAGAAAAAGGAGTGATTTAATGAGCCGTTATGAGAAGATGTTTGCGCGCCTAAACGAAAAAAACCAAGGCGCATTTGTACCGTTCGTAACGGTTTGCGATCCAGACGCAGAACAATCTTACAAGATCATAGAAACCCTCATTGAGTCTGGCGCAGACGCCCTTGAACTTGGTATTCCATTTTCAGATCCGCTTGCAGATGGCCCAACCATCCAAGGCGCTAACATTCGTGCGCTAGATTCAGGCGCTACACCAGATATCTGCTTTGAACAAATTGGTAAGATTCGTGCTAAATACCCAGAGCTGCCTATTGGCCTTCTGATGTACGCGAACCTAGTTTACTCACGCGGTGTCGAAAACTTCTACGAGCGCTGTGCAAAAGCAGGCATCGATTCTGTTTTGATTGCAGACGTACCAACCAATGAAAGTGCAGAGTTTGTTGCAGCAGCAGAGAAGTTTGGTATTCACCCAATCTTCATCGCACCGCCAACGGCAAGTGACGAAACACTGAAGCAAGTATCAGAACTGGGTGGTGGCTACACTTACTTGCTTTCTCGTGCTGGCGTGACAGGCGCAGAGACAAAAGCAAATATGCCAGTTGGTCACATGTTAGATAGATTAAACCAGTTCGATGCACCACCAGCGCTGCTTGGCTTCGGTATTTCTGAACCAGCACAGGTGAAACAAGCAATAGAGTCTGGCGCTGCAGGGGCCATCTCCGGCTCAGCTGTGGTGAAAATCATTGAAGCGAATGTCGAGCAGCCACAAATTATGCTCGATAAACTTGGTGATTTTGTGTCAGCGATGAAAGCTGCCACTCAGAAATAATTTCCATTTGATGTAACGCTATAGCGCCCGCTTAACATTCTGTTTAGCGGGCGTTTTCTTGTATGGCGTTTATACCATATCATTTTTATTCAACGCCCGCACTTTCCAAACCAATCTAAAGCAGAGCAATCAAAGAGTGATAAACTTTGCCACTTAACCAGCACAAATAATAACTAGAGCAGGATGCAGTAAGGTTGCACATGGAAGAAGTCAAAGCATTATTAGCCAAATGTCCTGTATTATCAGGGCTGTCCGAGAAAGGACTTAGTGAAGCAGCACAAATAGCTAAAGTTCGCTGTTTCGACGAAAAAGCACTGATTTGCAATAAAGGGGAACCTCAATCTTCTCTTATGGTCATTGCACAGGGTGCCGTACGAATTAATTCGATGAGTTCAAAAGGCAAAGAAGTCACATTAATGATTTTCGAGGCAGGAGGCTGGTTTGGAGACAATGTTTTTTCTCCCGGCATGCCCCGTATTTTTGGCGCAACCGCGCATTCGGGCGTGACCTTACTGGAACTACCTGGTGATAAGTTTCGCCAATTACTCGCCAAATATCCTCAAAGTTACCCTACGATTCTCGACTTACTTAGCCGCCGCTTATGGTCTGCCATTTCAGTTATCGAAGATGATGCGATTAGAGGAATCGAAGAGCGGATTGCAAGAAGATTGCTGTTGCTTGCTGAATACCAACACAACCAAGCTATCAATACTCAGCCGTGTGTCGTGAGAGTGACTAGAGAGCATATCGCCAACATGATGGGGCTAACTCGTCAAAGTGTTCATAAAGTACTAAAAAACTTAGAGAGTATTGGGATGCTAGAACTGAAATATGGTTCAGTGACCATTACTAATCCAAAACGCTTAGAAGCGCACATAAAACAACTCGAACAATAGAGTAAACAGATAGTTCATGTGTACACGCTAGCGAGAGATTGCCATCTTCTATTCTTGAGTAACGTGCACAACACCACTCTCTCTAAGCAAGTGGCGCTGTGACGAGAAGTTCATTGAATCGACTAAGCCACATTCAATTCAGATTTCAATTCACGCTTTAAAATCTTTCCTGTTGCACTCATCGGGAGATGCTCACGAATTTCAACATAACGAGGATATTTAAAAGAGGCTAACTGCTCTTTGCCCCACGTTTGTAATGTTTCTGCGTCAATGTACTCTCCCGGTTTAAGCACAACGTAAGCCTTTATCTCTTCGCCATACTCTTCATTTGGAATCCCTATCACCGCTACCATTGAGATTGCAGGATGAGTCATAAACACTTCTTCAATTTCTCTAGGGTAAACGTTAAATCCACCTCGAATGATCAGATCTTTCATTCTATCGACGATAAATAGATTACCTGAACTGTCAAAACGGCCAACATCACCAGTATGGAACCAACCATTTTGTAGCGCGGATTCAGTGACTTCCGGGCGGTCAAGGTATCCTTTCATAACATTATGCCCACGCACAACAATCTCACCTTCTTCACCGATCGGTAGTGCATTGCCTTCAATGTCGACAACTTTTACTTCAACGCCTTGAATCGGTTGACCTACCGATCCTGGTATACGTTCCTGATCTAAATGATTAAAACATGCAATAGGACTTGTTTCTGATAACCCGTATCCTTCAAGAATTGGGACATTAAATTGTTCCTCAAAGGATCTAAAGATTTCGGTTGGCAACGGGGCTCCACCGCTGATAGCAACACGTAGTGAGGATGTATCAAATTGGTGCTGGACATGAAGCAAGCCAATATACATCGTTGGCACTCCAGCAAACAACGTCACTTTGTGTTTTGCCATCAGCTCAAGAACATGTTTAGGCTCAAACCTAGGCACTAACACCAAGGTTGCCCCGCCCAAAACACTAGCATTTAAGTGGACGGTTTGACCAAAGGTATGAAATAAAGGCAAAGTTACTAAGTGAATATCATCGGCCTGGCTGCCCATAATGTTTTGTGCCACCAGAGCATTCATTATGATGTTCTGCTGCGTCAGTTCAGCTCCTTTTGGTAAGCCCGTCGTCCCTGATGTATACAAAATAACACAAGTATCATCCGCATTACGCGGTACATAATCTGACAATGGTTCTGCATCCGCTATAAACGCATTGAGAGTTGGCACACCATTCCATTCGTTTTCAACTTGAGATTGAGTCATCACGACCATATTTTCACATATCTCGGCCTGCTCAAACGCTTTAACCCCCTCTTTTGCCATTGGCAGTTCTGCTGTCCCTTCAAAACAGAAGTAAAACTTCGCTTTTGAATCTTCTAAGTGATACTTAATTTCTCGCGCTTTCAAAAGCACATTTAATGGGACAGCAACCGCGCCAGCTTTTTGTATCGCATAATAAACAAACGCGAAAAAAGGGATGTTTGGGCATGAGAGCGCAATACGATCGCCCGGAACGACCCCTTTGTTGATTAAAGATGCCGCGATCTTTCCGGTAATCGCATCAAACTGCGCATAAGTTATCTCGACATCACCACATATCAACGCCGTCTTATCTGGTTTACTCGCAGCATTTCTTTGTAATGCAGCAGCAAGATTCATCATAATCGCTTCACCTCTTACTTGTTGATTTTCGTTTTATCGGCTCGGGAGCATTAACAGAGAGAGCACTCCCCTACACTAAAATGTTGGCACTTTATATATGTCTCTCCCATTTCTGATTAACATTATGTTTACAATGCAATCAAAACTAAGAATGTAAAACAGTTAACATTTCACAAAGCTAATTGGTAAAAATGTGAGCTTGAAAGAAATTAATTGTTATAAATATCAATCCAAGTCACGCAAGACGCAGACCACGCTCGCAAACACAAAATTCATCTCAGTTAACAAAAAATAAACAAGAAAAAGAAATAAACAAAAACAATTACACAGCCAATAGGCATAACAAAAATCAATAGCAAACGTTTGCTATTGAACAAAACTTTATCGCTCGTCAATAAAATATCGATTAATCCATCAATAATACCTTGCTGCATATTGCCAATTGTAAACGATAAGTGTAAAAAGCAAGGCGAGATAATTATCCATAAAACCATTTATGGTTAGTGGGTAATTTTAGGATTTTACATTTTATTAGCACAGAGGTTATGGAAGTGTTAAAAGAAAAGAGTTTGCTAAACAACATTGGCGTACAAGTCGTAATCGCCATGATCGTGGGCACAGCCGTTGGTGCCATGATGGGTCATGATGCGACAGTGTTCGCTCCTTTAGGTGCTATCTTTATCAACTTAATCAAAATGTTGGTTATTCCTTTGGTCGCTGTAGCCTTGATTTCTGGTGCAGCTGGTCTTGGGAACAGCCAGTCAGCAGGTAAAGTTGGCATCGTCACTCTAGGTTATTTTGGTTTAACATCCGCCCTAGCCGTTGCGCTTGCACTATTTATGGGTGAAGTATTCCAACCAGGCATGGGGATCGACGTCTCTGGCGTTGAAGGCATGTTCTCAGCAGAATACGCTTCAAAAGGTGAACTACCTACTTTCTGGGCAACCATCACTGGTATGATCCCAACCAACGTTTTCCAATCACTAAATGAAGCAAACATCCTACAGATCCTCGTTTTCTGTATGTTCTTTGGTATTGCAATTTCTAAGCAAGCAAAAGAGCGTCGTGAGCCAATCATTAATGGTGTTAACTGCATCGTTGACGCAATGGTTTGGATGATCAACAAAGTGATGATCATTGCCCCTATCGGCGTGTTCGGTCTGATGGCAGAAGCAGTCGGTACATTCGGTTTTGGCGCACTAATGGTGGTATTCAAACTGTTCGTTGTTTACGTTGCCGCAATCCTGATCTTCGGTTTCGTTGTTTACCCAGCAATGGTGCATATTTTCACCAAGACATCAGCGAAGAAGTTCCTGTCTTCAATGAAAAAACCACAAGCTGTTGCGCTTTCAACGGCCTCTTCTATGGCAACACTGCCTGTCACAATGGACACCTGTGAAAAAGAACTGGGCGTAAAAAATTCAACCGCGTCATTTGTTCTGCCTCTAGGCGCAACGATCAACATGTCAGGTAATGCGATTTACTATGGCTTGGTTGCTATCTTCTTTGCTCAACTGTTCAATATCGATTTAGGTATGGGCGCTTACATTGCAATTATCGTAACGTCTACATTGGGTGCGGTTGGTCAAGCGGGTGTTCCTGGTCCTTCTTTCCTAGTGGTTGCCGTGCTTCTTGCCGCTGGCATTCCAATCGAAGGTTTACCACTGCTATTCGCTCTTGACCGTATTTTCGATATGATTCGTACAGCACTAAACATCACAGGTGATGCAGCATGTGCAGTTATCGTTGATGCGCTAATTGAAGAGGAAGCGGCAGAAGCTGAGCTTAAAAAGCAAGAAGCTTAGTCCTTTCTCGAATGAACTAAAAACCGCTCACTATGAGCGGTTTTTTTGTCTTTTCTTGCATTACGTAACTATATAAATAGAAACCAATAGCATAAATTTATCAAAATGATATAAACCATTACAAAATATAAAAAACGTCAGAACTAGGTTATATCATGAGTCTTAAGCTGTCTTTGGAGCCCCTCGCCAGTACAGATTTGCCGATCGAGTCAAAACAACAGGCGCTGGTTGACACGGTTCTTCTTACTCTTACACCGCAAGAAAGGTCTTCTCTTTTTCAACAAGTTGCTTTGTATAGAATAAAGCTTCTCAAGTCCCTCTTTCCTAAATACGCATCTAAGAGTCTGTCCGTACTGTTTGAATTAATGGATTATCGAAATTTAGTACAGCAGTATCCAACGCCTTTCTCCGAAGAGGCGCTCTTACTTGAACAAGTTGCCGCAGATTGTTACCCGCATTGGATGGTTTTCTGGTGTGAATGTGAGATTGCTGCGATCAAGCAAAAGCACCCTTTAAATGAAGCGACAAGACCAACTCAGCTCTCGTTTGACGACCGCGACTATTCAAGCATATTGATCGAAGATATTGCCGAATGCGACCTAAAGGTAACACTGCCAAATCACGCTGCATTAATGCCGATTTCCGCAGCAATCACACTGAGCAATCTTGAGCTCTTCGTCCAAACTGAACAATGGTTTGAGATATTGCCTCTATTATCACTCTCGCAGAAAGGTCAACACTTTGTGCTATTGTTCAAGCAGTCATCTACACCAATCATGGTCTCCTCCGCTTTGGTGCAAAACTGGCACCAAAGAAATACCTGGCTCAGTTATTCATCACCATTTAGTAGTGAGCAATGGCAGTTTTGCCTTCCTGATTATGGCTACATGACTCTTAATCAATTAGGCCTTTTTGGAGGTAACGATCTAACTCGCCAACGGGCTCTTATTGAATTTGATGCGCAGTTCCAATCTCACTTAGAAAACACTGAAGCGGTTTGCGAAGTGCTGCGTCTGACAGTGGGTGGCAACATCCAACAAAAACTGTACTTTTTGTATTTGGCACAAAAAGCATTGATGAGTGAGCTATATAAAGCAGGCTATAAGCTCAGCTTTACCATTATTGAACAAATATTTATGTTAAATTTCTATCAATCTATTGATTTAGAGGCCTACTTTCACTCAGGATACCGCGACATTAACAGTGACGGTACCAAGACATACCGCGGTTTCTGGAATTTAGGTATGATGGTTGAAGCATTTCAAAACATACAGTTTCGCGACTACAAACACCGCGTACGAACAAAAAGAATTGATGAAAAGGTGAATGTACATGCTTGATATTCATCTTCACGGCCTTTTTTATCCAAAAGCAATGACGCTATACGCCACTGTACTGGTGGTGTTCGCTTGGTTGTTATATTACTGCTATCGCCTAAAACAGAAGAGTGAAACGATTTTAGGCTCGCATCATGCGCCGTACATTGCTTATTCTAGTTGCATCATCGTTTGGATCAGCAGCAACGCATACTTCCATACCGACTTATTGCCGGAGTTGGGCTCCGCTGGCGGTATTTTTATGGCTAAGTTGGCGAACTTGGCGTCATTCTTTGCCTTTGCATTCGCGTTCTATTTTTCTTGCCAGCTAGCGGCTGATATCAAAAAAACTGCGGTCAAAGCCTGGCAAAAAATCGTCTTTGTGGCACTAGCAACGTACTCGCTTTACATCAACTTAGTACCAAACCTTACTGTCGAAAATGTCACCATTACGGGCCCAAGCCAGTTCGTGATCGAGTTTGGTCCCCACACCTCATATTTCTTTATTAGTTTGCTGACATTTGTGGTATTAACCCTGCTGAACTTGATTACCATGCGAGCGAACAGCAGCAAACTTACGCTGGCAAAAAGTAACTATATGATAGCCGGCATTTTGGTCTTCATGTTATCAACTGCAGTGATACACCTTGGAATGACTTACTTCCTTGGTGACTTTTCCTTAACCTGGTTACCACCAGCACTTTCAATTAGTGAAATGTTGTTTGTAGGCTATGCCCTGCTTACCTCTCGCTTTTATAGCGCTAAATACCTCACATACTTAACCGTTAGCGCGCTGTTTGTCTGTGCCATTTTCGTCCTCCCGCTGGGCGCAATATTTATTCCTATCTCGGAAGATAACCAATGGCTTGTAGCGGTGCCTTTATGCGCACTCATCGGTATCACTTGGCACTTGCTTTACAAACGCGTCAGTCGTTTCGCGTCCTATTTTATTTATGGGAAACGACATACACCCGTTCAACAAATTCTTGGATTAGAAGAAGAATTTAAACGCTCAATAGATGATGCAATGCGCCAGTTAGCAGCGTTACTAAATATACCAAATAATAAATTGCAGCTCGTCACCAGCAGTTACACCGAAACGTTTTATGAAGATTATCTGCTGTCAAGCAAGTCTGTTCTCGTGCTTGATGAACTGTCTGAAGAAATTGATTATGCCTCCTCGTCTAAAGGCTCAATGCGCAAGCTCTACGAACGTATGCGATCCAGCAATACGGCGCTCGTAATGCCTCTTTTTGGTCGTGGAAAGTCCGTTACGCACTTACTGATTTCTTCACACAAAATGGATAATAAGCTGTTTTCTAATGAAGAAATTTCAGCATTGCAAACCTTATTAGTTCGCATCCAGAGCACCATCGAGGCCGATAGAAAAGTACGCCAAAGCCGTGCGCTCGCTAACTCTATTGCGCATGAAATGCGTAACCCTCTCGCTCAAGTTCAATTACGATTTGAAGCTTTAAAACAGCATATCGAATCAAACTCTTCACTTGAGACGTTAAAGAGTGAGATTGATAAAGGAGAAGCAGCGATTCAGCGTGGTCGCCAACTCATCGACATTATTTTGCGAGAAGTCAGCGACAGCTCACCAGAGCACGAACCCTTAACTATTACGTCTATACATAAAGCTGTCGATCAAGCGGTCAGCCGTTATGGCTTCGAAAACGATCAAATAATTGAAAGGATCAATCTGCCCCAAGAGCACGATTTTGTCGCGAAATTAAACGAAACTCTGTTTAACTTTGTCATTTTCAATTTGATTCGCAATGCTATCTACTATTTTGATTCTTATCCCGATAGTCAAATTGAGATTCGTAGCCAAACGGGGGCCTACGAAAACATTCTGGTCTTCAGAGATAGTGGCCCTGGCATAGATAGCAGTATCTTACACAAGATATTTGACGACTTCTTCTCGTTTCAAAAAAGTGGCGGCAGCGGCCTTGGCTTGGGCTACTGTCAACGCGTTATGCGCTCTTTTGGTGGACGAATTGAGTGCCAGTCTGAATTGGGCGAATTTACAGAGTTCTACTTGTATTTCCCGGTCGTTCCAAACGCACCCAAGCCAGAGACGTTGAGAACACCGGACTTCAATGGCTGGAAAGTAAATGCACCACATTCTGAACCTCGCACAGACCAACACGTACAAGTAAGTAACGATGCACCAACAGTGCTCATTGTTGATGACAAAGAGGTGCAGCGTACTTTGGTTCAAATGTACTTAAAAAGGCTGGGAGTCAACAGCTTACAAGCAAATAATGGCGCTTCTGCGGTGGAGCTATTTCAGTCGCACAAGATTGATTTGGTGCTTATGGATGTACAGATGCCAGTGATGAATGGATTTGACGCAAGCCAACGAATTAAGCAAATTGCGTCTTCCGTTCCGATCATCGCACTATCTGGAGAGTCTGGAGCCAAAGAGCTGGAGCTCATTGCGAAACTCATGGATGACAGACTTGAAAAGCCAACCACGTTAAATGCGCTCCAAACCGTCATCAAGCGCTGGTTGCAACATGAGAGTTTTGCTACTTCCAACACTTTCTAATTTGCGAAGATAAAACTGGCACTAGATGTGCATTACTGAAGTAAATCGAATTATCCAGAGGGTCAAGCAAGCTGCAAATGGTTAGCGGATGAGCTTGATAAGGAGATCGCCATGTTACTTCATCGACACACATACTACGGCTTGATTCATCATGGAATCAAAGCACTACTACTCGATCGCTTAGGCCACTATACAGAAGAAGAATACCATCAGTATCTGAGCCTAATGACCGGCAAATCCACTTGCTTTACGATGTCTCTCGAAGAGCTTGAAGCAACCGTTGATAATCTGTTACGTGAAGGCTATTTAGAAGATGTCAAAACGCTTATTTCTCAATATCAACGTGTTGCTTAAATCTTAAATTCTATCAACTCAATTGCCGCTCTATCGCGGCAATTTTTATGCCTTCGATTTACTACTTCATCTTTGCGAAATGTTGCTTGTTGTATCATTCAGTCAGGGGATTACTTCTCTTACCTCTAACCTTGACGGTATTCACATCTTGTCAGATTCCGTTAGACTGTCTTCAATTCACTAATTAGGTAGATTTTGCCACCATGAAGCAAATCCTAGATTTTATCCCACTCATCGTCTTCTTCGCTTTGTACAAGATGTACGACATCTACGCAGCAACAGGAGCGCTGATCGTTGCAACGGCAATTCAGCTTGTCGTCACCTATGCTCTGTATAAAAAAGTCGAGAAAATGCAGCTAATTACGTTCGTTATCGTGACGATATTTGGCAGCATGACCCTTTTCTTCCACGACGACAATTTCATAAAATGGAAAGTCACCATCATTTATGTGATTCTAGCTATCGGTTTAGCAGCGAGTCACGCAATGGGGAAATCGGCCATTAAAGGCATGTTGGGCAAAGAAATTTCACTACCTGATGCTATTTGGGCGAAGATCAACTGGGCTTGGGTCGGCTTCTTCTCATTCTTTGCTGGTCTGAACATTTATATCGCTTACGAGCTACCACTGGATGTTTGGGTCAACTTCAAAGTATTCGGAATGTTGATTGCGACATTTGCCTACATGATTGCGACTGGCTTCTACATTTACAAACACATGCCAAAAGAACAAAAAAATAACTCATCCGATGTGTCGACTGATGATTAAAAACTCAGTTTTGCTATAATCCGCGCACTTTGCAGCGACCTTCGGGTCGCTGTTTTGCTCCATGTATCACTAAACCGATCAAACGACATACCGGATTCAGACCATTCTTGCTGCTGTAAACCAACTTTCTCTGGTCCGGTGTCTGCGTTTTTTTTAAGGACCTTTGGTTCTAGGTATTTACTATGTTGGCGCTTAGTTTGAGCGCCTTTAAGATTTAGGATGTCACAATGAGTCAAGAAATTAGCTCTCCGAGAGGTCAACTGCTGCTTCGTACCCTTGCAATGCCTGCCGATACTAATGCCAATGGCGATATTTTTGGTGGTTGGATTATGTCTCAGCTCGACCTAGCAGGTGCGATTCTGGCCAAAGAGATCTCTTCTGGTCGCGTTGTTACCGTTTCAGTGTCCAGCATTACCTTCAAGAAGCCTGTAGGTGTTGGCGATGTCGTTTGCTGCTATGGCGAATGCACTAAGATTGGTCGCACCTCAATGAGTGTCGATCTGGAAGTATGGGTCAAGCCGGTAAAAGCACACGGTGTCGGCGAGCGCTTCATGGTTTGTGATGCGACTTTCAACTACGTAGCCATTGACAGTGAAGGCAAACCACGCCCGGTTCAGAATTAGTCAACCTACAGCGCTAACTGTTAGAAAGGATCTCACATTTTCTGTTGTTCACTTGTGAGAGACACAAAAAAGGCGTTAAATTAACACTTTACCCTACCAATTAAGGAACTATGCTATGTGGTATGTCATCTTTTCTCAGGACGTCGAGAACTCGCTGGAAAAACGCATGAGCGTTCGCCCGCAACACTTGGAGCGCTTACAAAATCTTCAAGACGAAGGTCGCCTTCTTACTGCTGGCCCTATGCCTGCGATAGACTCTGACAACCCAGGAGAAGCTGGATTTACGGGCTCGACTGTCATCGCTGAGTTCGCCTCTCTAGAAGACGCTAAAGCGTGGGCAGAAGCCGATCCTTACGTAGCGGCTGGTGTTTACGATAATGTAATCGTGAAACCGTTCAAAAAAGTGTTTTAATTTATGAAAAAATTACTGTGTCTTTTCTTGGCATTTGGTGCGTTAGCTGGCTGTTCATCTACTGATGATAATCAACGCCAGCTTGAGCTATTGGCATCAAACCGAGCGGGAGTCTTGTCCGCAGGTCTCCCTTTGGAATACGGTCCACTGCAGATAATGCGTGTCTCATCCAATAAAAATGTTGTTGAAATGATGATGATTTATAACGATGACGCACTCGGTGCAAAGCCGTTAAATCAAGTACTGAACACCAGTATCTACACCTATTGCAGTAACCCGGAAATTCGTAAGCAAATTGATATGGGCTTAATGTACCGTATTAAAGTGCGTAACTCTCGCGGTCAGTTGATGGCAGATGAGTTGGTTTCCGCGCAAACTTGTACTCAAATGAAATAGTCACAGTGAGTGCGTTGTTTTCGATACGAGCAATTCATCCGCTATTGCGGGATAGTATAACGACGAAAATGAACGGCTAAGAATAGAAAAACGGAGACCACGGTCTCCGTTTTTATTTGCTAAAAAGGTGCCTTACGCAAGCTCAGCACGAAGTTTCTTCGCCGCTGACACGAGGTTCGCCAATGCCGCTTCCGTCTCTGCCCAGTTACGTGTTTTCAGACCACAGTCTGGGTTCACCCACAAACGTTGTACCGGAATCTTTTCTGCCGCTTTCTTGATTAAGCCTTCAATCCACTCTTCCGTCGGAATGTTTGGTGAGTGAATGTCATAAACACCTGGACCGATTTCATTCGGGTAATTGAACTCTTCAAACGCTTTAAGCAGTTCCATATTTGAGCGTGACGTTTCAATGGTAATCACATCCGCATCGAGCGCCGCGACTGAATCGATGATTTCATTGAACTCGCTGTAACACATGTGAGTGTGAATCTGAGTCTCTGGTTTTGCACCCGCTGCCGAGATCTTAAATGCATCCACCGCCCATTCTAAATACGCTTTGTGATCGCGCTTTTTCAACGGCAGACCTTCACGAATCGCAGGCTCATCGATTTGAATGATATTGATGCCTGCATCTTGCAGATCAGAAACCTCATCACGCAGTGCCAGTGCCAGTTGCTGGGCGATTTCTTGACGAGTAATGTCTTCACGCGGGAATGTCCAACATAAAATCGTTACCGGGCCCGTCAGCATACCTTTCATCTGCTTGCTGGTTAGCGATTGTGCGTACGTCGACCATTCCACCGTAACCGGCTTTTCACGCTCAATGTCGGCAACCACAATGGCTGGTTTCACACAGCGAGAGCCATAACTCTGTACCCAACCAAATTTCGTCGTTTGGAAGCCCGCCAAGTTCTCCGCGAAGTATTCCACCATGTCGTTACGTTCTGCTTCACCATGCACAAGCACATCTAGGTCAAGGGCTTCTTGACGTTTTACGGCATCCGCAATATGTCCTTTTAGTGCTTGGATATAGTCGGACTCAGATAACTGGCCAGTGCGATAAGCACTGCGCTGAACACGAATTTCACCCGTTTGAGGGAAAGAACCGATTGTCGTGGTTGGCAACAGAGGCAAGCCCAATACTTCAGCTTGATGCGCAGCACGCTCCGCGTAAGGTGCGCTGCGCTCGGCAAGTGACGCAGTAATACTGTTTAAACGTGCTTGAACTTGTGGCTTATTCACATGCGTTGCCGTTTTACGTGCTTTGATTGGCTGGCTGTAGGTATCACAAGCGAGAATCGCATCTTGATCACCATCGAGTGCTCGGCCAAGCAAGGCGACTTCTGTTACTTTTTGTTTTGCAAACGCAAACCAGCTTTTCACTTCTTCACTTAGCTCTGTTTCCAGTTCCAGATCAACCGGGCTATGTAGCAAAGAGCATGAGCTCGCAACCCAAAGGTTGTCGCCCAGTTTTTCTTTTACTGGCTGTAGACGTTCAAGTTGCGCACTCAAATCCGAGCGCCACACGTTACGACCGTTGACCACGCCAGCAGACAGCACCCACCCCTCCGGTAGTTTGGCAACCACGTCATCAAGCTGTTGAGGCGCGGCAGATAAATCGATATGTAAACCATCCACTGGTAGCTTTACAATTTTGTCTAGCGTATCGCTTATAGAGTCAAAGTACGTCGTTAGCAGCACTTTTACATCGCTTCGAATCACTTGGTACGCTAGCTTGAACGCATCAGCCCACTGACTTTCAAGCTCTAGTGACAAAATTGGCTCATCAATCTGAACCCACTCAACACCTTGACTCGCGAGCTTTGCCAAAATAGCTTGGTAAGCCGTAAGCAATCGTGGCAGTAGCGTCAGGCGATCGAACCCTTCTTCTACCTCTTTACCTAAGTAAAGATAACTGACTGGGCCAAGCAAAACTGGCTTCACTTTATGCCCAGCTTGGGTTGCTTCGTTGACTTCTTCAAACAGTTGAGGCCAGCTCACTTCAAATGTATCGTCCTTGCTAAATTCAGGTACGATGTAGTGGTAGTTTGTGTTGAACCATTTAGTCATATCCGACGCTGCAGCGCCCGCACAGCCGCAACCCGCTTGAGATTGACCGCGACCCACTTTGAATAGCGTATCCAAATCAGGGAAACCGTCTGCGTGACGTTTTGGCACGTGACCCAGTAACAACGTGGTCGTCAGTACATGATCGTACCAAGCAAAATCGCCAGCGGTGGTAAAACTCAAGCCAGCATCTGTTTGCGTTTGCCAGTTTTTAGCGCGCAGATCTTCCCCAACCTTTTTAAGCTCTGCTTGATCAATTTCTCCGCGCCAGTATTTTTCCTGAGCGAATTTTAATTCTCGTTTTTCACCGATGCGTGGATAACCTAGTACGTGCGTTGTTGTAGCCATGTCCCTATTCCTTTTTCAATCTTGTTCAATTTGTTTGGGTCAGAGTATCTTTCGTCATAAAAGATGTCTGGATGGCTAAACTATCGCTCTCATCTGCGGTTTGAACAACGTCCATTTATTCAACTTGTTTATTAAAAAAATTCATCATGAGGCGACATGATTCGCAAATAAATACAACAAATAGACGTCTAGACGTTTACATATCCATTTTTTGTCGTTAAGTTATTTATACGATTGCTATTCTGTTCATAGCGAGCAACAAAGGATGAAAGGAATTCATGATAGAGCTAAAACATTTGCGGACACTCACTTCGCTTCGAGACACCGGCTCTCTAACCGCGACCGCGACCGCGTTGCATCTCACTCAATCAGCCTTGTCTCACCAGATCAAAGATTTAGAGGCACGGATTGGGGGACAATTATTCCTTAGAAAAACTCGTCCAGTGAAGTTCACTTCAGAGGGAGAAATCCTATTGCGTCTTGCAGAAGATATTCTTCCCAAACTCGCAAGAGCAGAAAATGATTTGGCAAGCTTGAAAGAAGACGTCAATGGTCGGTTGCATATGGCGATTGAATGTCACTCATGTTTCCAATGGCTCATGCCTGCTCTTAGGGAATATCAACTTGCCTGGCCTAGCGTAACACTGGATTTTTCATCAGGTTTTGGCTTTGAACCACTTCCTGCACTGTTAGCTGGCGAGTTGGATCTCGTTATCACGTCAGATATTCAACCTCGTTCTGAAGTGCATTATGAACCTTTATTCGACTTTGAAATGCGCTTAATTACCGCGACCAACCACCCATTGGCGGAAAAAGAAGTTATTGATCCGCAAGATCTCGCAGATCAAACCATGCTCTCCTATCCGGTTCAAAAACAAAGGCTAGACGTCGTAAAACACTTCTTGCAGCCAGCGGGGGTAGAACCAGCTAAATGGAAGCAAGCCGACAATACTCTGATGTTAGTGCAAATGGTCTCCGCAGGATTAGGGGTTGCAGCACTGCCAAATTGGGCGATTTCTGAATTTTCTCGCCAAGGCCTTATTACCAGTAAACCTTTTGGCCAAGGCTTATGGCGTCGCTTATTTGCTGCAACGCGTCACTCAGAGAAAGATAAACGTTACTTACAAGCCTTTTTCGCAACCGCAAGGCTACAATGTAAAAGCCACCTTGACGGAATCAAGATGGCTTAGGGATATGGATTAAGAAAGGTTTAGCGTTGATATGCTTTAAATTGGTTGGTCAATGGATCGTACTGATAGCCAAGCATATCAAGCTTGCCCACAACGGACTCTACATCCATTTCATACACCGATACTAACTCGTCAAAACTGTCGCACTCTAAACGTAGCTTTTCATTGACGATACCTAGCAAAATAATGCTGTCCAAATTACCTACATTGCTTAAATCCATCGCGACTCTCCTCTTCGACAAGGTATATAAACAAGCGTAGACGTAATCACGTGAATTTAAAGTGAGCGCGATCCAAAACGTGAGTGCCTTATACTCAAGCAACCTAGAAAGGACTTGAGTACAAGCAGTATTGCTCTGTTTCTCGACTCGCGATTAAGCCGCCAGAGAGAATAAACCTTGTAGGCTCGTCATTGACGCAAGCGCGAGCAACAGGGCGACGCTCAGTTGAACCTTTTCCGGTTTTTTATGTGTGAAGATATGCCAGCACCAAACAATGATTGAAGAAATGAGCATGGCTAAAGACAATAAAATTGGTTGTGTTGCGGCGATCAATGTCGCTTCATTTAACTGGTAAGAAGCAAATAGAGTTGCGATTACCAGCAGCATTCCAGACACAATGCCCGTAACGGGCAAAATGCGGTGAAATGCCTGCAATCTGCTACGAGCGATAGTCAGAAGCAATTGAGAAAATGACGCCCCAAGGAAAAATATCATTATTGCCATCGCAATAGACGCAGGCCAGCTTGGCTGTTCAAATGCTTGAATACTTACATACGCAAAAGCCAAACCATTCGCTAAATGCATCGCCCAAAGAGGGCCTTTTTCACGCGTTTTCTTGGTTTGAACCTGAGAGTAGAAATAGAAAATAGCGAACACGATCATAAATGCTTCAATGCGAAGAGAAGCAACCGCAAGCCACAATAACGCCACTGCTGGCAACATTTTATGAAGACGGCCTCTCTGACCCGGACAAATATCGCCCTTGATGAGAAGTAAAGTCAGTAGCGCTTGCGCGCCAAATAGCATCGGAGGAAAAGTAACCAGCAATTGTTGAATCATGTTAAATGCACGCTCAAAAGTCATTTTGGGGTGGCGATAATAGCAAATCACCTATCGTCAAACCACCGAAAGTCTATCCCCAAATGTACTAGAACAGCGAGACTTTTTATTCAACAAGAAGCGAGATACTTCAACGCATCTTCTTGAGTTAACACGCCTCTGTATTCTTCTTTTTCATCACATAAAACCCACGGGAAGCGAATGCCTGTTTTGATTAGCTCTCGAATAGCAGCGACGGACAAATGCGCATTGACGAGCACAAACTCCGTGCTCATTATCTGGTTAACCGGGCGTTTCCAAATCCAATTTTCTCGCTCAGTCTCTAATTCTGTCCCCATGGAAGGCGTTAGGTGTAAGTTAACTTGCTCTTTGGTAACTAAGCCAACACAGCGCTTTTCGTTAATGACAACCAACGGCGAACTTGGACTTAAATTCATATATTCCACCGCCAACGATAATGGTTCCCCGGGCTCAAGGTGCCTGACCTCTTCATGGCTCAGTGATTGCAATACATCATCTTGTTTTGGTTTAACAGTAACATCCGAAAACAAATGTTCGTAACTTTCCGCTTTCTCCATCAAATCGACAGGCCGAGCACGAGAGAACAAAAAGCCTTGCATGTAATCCACACCTATTTCAGCCAATGTTTGAAGCTCCTGTTCTGACTCCACGCCCTCGGCAACCACTTTTACATTCATTTGCTGAGCAAGATCAGTGACCATTTTGACAATATTATAACTGGTATTGCCATGCTGAATGTTCTTAACGAATTTTCGGTCGATTTTCAGTAAATCAAACTGCCCTTTCTCTAGGTAAGAAAAAGAAGAATACCCTGTACCGAAGTCATCAATCGCAATTTTAATGCCCTCTTTGCGCACTTGCTCTAGCGCTTGGGTATGCTCTTCGTCTTGCTCAAAATACGCTGTTTCCGTCAGCTCAATCGTGACTCGTTTAGGATCGACACCACTGGCTTTAATTAGGTCATGCGAACGCTGAAGAACCTGGAGCGAATCCAATTTAGTATTCAGTGAGCGATTGATGGTTAACCCTATTTCCTCGCCATATATGTCTTGCAAGCGCGGAAAGTGTTTGAGCGCGGCTTGACAAACCTCATCATCCAGAGCCGCAATCAACTCTAAATCTTCAATAACAGTAATCATCTCTTGAGTGCTATAGGCATCACTTTCATGATAAAAGCGCGCTAAGGCCTCGAACTTAACGACTTTACCAGTTCGGCTGTCAATTATTGGTTGAAAATGAACATCCACCAGCCCACTGTCTATTTGCGCTTCCAAAAACGCCTCTAAATGCTGGCGTTTTACTAACTCAGAATGAAGCTCACTATTATAAAAATTAAAATAGCCACCTTCTCCAGAAAGTGAGGACAACATCGCCTGGGCTGCATGCGCTAACGCTTGCTTTGGCCTGTTAGTATCATAGCCGAGGATTGACACACCCGTTTGTCCCTCGACGATAGTGGTATGCATTTTTGTTCCCATTTCATTCCTAAGCTCAGTGAAGAACCCTTTCATTGCAATTTGAATCAAACGTAAAGGACTTAGCCATTGACAGTGAGGAGTTTGTAAACAGACAACAAACACATCCCTAGAAAGTTGACCCGCTATACTGGTGTAGCGGCTTCGCATAATAAAATCGGCGAAGCCTAATTGCTGTTCAAGTAAGCATTTTTCAGAAAAATTTGGTCTGAGAGTCATGACGATATTGAGTTCTTTACTCCCACTTTCGTTCGCCAAATTAGCTAATTGCAGTTCGAACTCTTCTCTAGAAGGCAAAAACGCTGACCAATCATGTTGTTGTTCACAGCGATTTTTCATCCACAACAAGGAAGCCGAAATGTCAGTAGAGAAGCCGAGATAAAGAATCCGTCCAGAATGAAACGTTAGCCGATAGATACAAAGATGATGTGCCTGATTACTACCATTTGCAGTTCTACTCAATAAATTACCGCTCCAGTATCCTTCATCATCAATATGTTGCCAGAGTTGGTCGTAAAACGCCTGACTATGGTGAGATGTGCTAAAGATATAGGTTTTAAGTCCAACCAAATCACGGTTTTGATAACCCATTTGCAATTCAAAGGCACGGTTACAACCTAAGATTCGGGTGTCTTCGTCCGCGACTAAAACCCCTACGTTCGGTAAATCAAATATCGTTTCGAGAATTTTCGCTAACTCTTCGCAGCCAGTGATCGTCAATTGCGGGATGATAGAGCCTTGAACAATACGCTCATTGAGCTTTTCAAAGCTAATTGTGACATGTATTAAGCGAGCTTCATTAAGCATCATGCAACAAGAAAAACGACCTTGCCCACCTAGGATCTCCACTTCTAAAATTCGTTGCCTTAGTGTTTCCTGTTGCCCCATCAGCATATGCTCAAACAAATCATCTAAACAGGTGACAGGCGTATTTAACCCAAAAGCATTTGCCATTCCTTGCTGGTCGCATTCGAACTCGCGAGTATCAATCTTGTAAGACCATTCAATCACTGGAGTCGGATTGGATGTCGGTTGCACTTTTTCATGTGCTATTGTTGTTGAGTCACTCATTCCCTAGCCCCCTTTTTAATTAGCCTCATGCTCAGGGTTCGTAGTCAACGTGCCTTATTCCATTTGGGACCTGCTGATCCTCTTGTAAAATAGATTCTGGCAACGTAAGCCAATCGACTTAGAACCTTTTCAGAGCTTGTTCGGCTTTTTGCATTTTCCTATGCATTAATTTGATTATAGGCGTTGTTTTTAATAAGCACATCATTGCTTATTGGTTGTATTAACATTGCGACATTTTTCACGACTCGACCTATAACCATGAGGCTTTCAAGGTGATATTAGACATAAAATCGCCGATATGGCCTTGATATTTTTGCAAACCAAATAAAACTCGATGAACTAAGCTTGAATAGATGAGTTTGGTATAGATACCTGATCCTCAAATCGCTATAATTCGCGCTCCCTGGAACAGAGAGCAAAATATGACCAATAACATCACTCCTATTCATGAGTACAAAAAATACTGGGCAGAGTGTTTTGGTACGGCACCTTTCTTGCCGACCAGTCGCAAAGAAATGGACGCCCTAGGATGGGATAGCTGTGACATTATCATCGTAACCGGTGATGCTTACGTGGATCACCCAAGCTTTGGTATGGCTATCATTGGCCGTCTGCTAGAAGCACAAGGTTTCCGTGTCGGTATCATTGCTCAACCAGAATGGCAAAACAAAGATGCATTCATGCAGCTTGGTAAGCCAAATCTGTTCTTCGGGATCACTGCGGGTAACATGGACTCCATGATCAACCGTTACACCGCGGATAAAAAACTTCGTCACGATGACGCGTACACACCAAATAACGAAGGTGGCAAACGCCCAGACCGCGCGACTTTGGTTTACTCTCAACGTTGTCGTGAAGCTTACAAAGAAGTACCTATTGTTTTAGGTGGCATCGAAGCCAGCCTACGCCGTGTTGCACACTACGATTACTGGTCAGATAAAGTTCGCCGTTCGGTACTATTTGATGCAAAAGCAGACATCCTACTTTTCGGTAACGCAGAACGCGCACTTGTAGAAGTAGCGCATCGCATCGCAAATGGCGAAGACATCAGCACCATGACCAATATTCGTGGTACTGCCGTGAACTTGCCAGCCGCGCCAGAAGGCTACACAGTTATCGATTCTTCTCGCATTGAAAAACCTCGTAAAGAAGCGTTCGTACCAAAGAACCCATACGAAGTAGAAACTCAGTGTGAAACTAAAAAAGATGAGCCAGTTGCACAACCAATCACGATTCGCCCATCACGCCACGATGCTGCGACAACTGCGGTTCGCCTGCCTTCGTTTGAAAAACTAAGAAACGATCGCATTCTTTATGCTCATGCAAGTCGTGTATTGCATTTAGAAACGAACCCGTACTCAGGTCGAGCGTTACTTCAAAGCCATGGGGACCGTGAGCTTTGGGTGAACCAAGCCCCAATCCCATTGACGACCGAAGAGATGGACTTTGTGTTTGGCCTGCCTTACGCGCGTGTTCCTCATCCTATGTACGGCAAAGCAAAAATTCCAGCGTATGACATGATCAAAACGTCTGTGAACATCATGCGTGGTTGTTTTGGTGGCTGTTCTTTCTGTTCAATTACCGAGCATGAAGGTCGAATCATTCAAAACCGCTCGAAAGAGTCAATCATTAACGAAATTGAAGAAATTCGCGACAAAGTTCCGGGCTTTACCGGCACAATTTCCGATCTTGGTGGCCCGACTGCAAACATGTACCGCCTAGGTTGTAAAGATCCAAAAGCAGAAGCGAACTGTCGTCGTCCTTCTTGTGTCTTCCCGGGCATCTGTAACAAGCTAAATACAGACCACAAACACACCATCGATTTATACCGCGAAGCGCGTAAAGTTGAAGGCGTGAAGAAAGTGATGGTTGCATCTGGCGTACGTTACGACCTTGCGATTGAATCACCAGAATACGTAAAAGAGCTTGTGACTCACCACGTAGGTGGTTACTTGAAGATTGCACCGGAACATACAGAGAAAGGTCCCCTTGATCTGATGATGAAACCAGGCATGGGTACGTACGATCGCTTTAAAGAGATGTTCGAGAAATACAGTGCAGAAGCAGGCAAGAAGCAGTACTTAATCCCTTATTTTATCTCTGCGCACCCAGGCACAGAAGACGAAGACATGCTGAACCTTGCTCTGTGGCTGAAGAAAAACAACTTCGAGTGTGACCAAGTACAAAACTTCTACCCTTCGCCAATGTGTAACGCAACGTCGATGTACTACTCAGAGACAAACCCTCTGAAACGAGTGAAGTATAAGAAACGTGAAGATGTACCTGTAGCAAAAGGTGAACGTCAACGTCGCCTACATAAAGCGCTGTTGCGTTACCACGATCCAGCAAACTGGCCAATGATCCGTGAAGCCCTAATCAGCATGGGTAAAAAACATTTGATTGGTGACAAACAAGGCTGTCTCGTTCCTGCGGAAGACATTGAAGCACAAACACCTGCACAACGTCGTAAATCTGGTCGTCACGGGGCAAACCGCTTTGCAACCAAACATACCAAAAACCAACCGGGCTTCGGTGGTCATTTGAACAAACGCTCTGAAGGCGGTTCAAAAGGTAGTCAACGCCCTGCAAGCAACGGCCAACGTCCTAGCGGCAACGGTGCAAACCGCCCAGCAGGTAGCAAGCCACAAGGTCAAGGTCGCCCACAAGGACAAGGCAAACCAGCTGGTCAACGTAAACCAAAGCGTCGTTAATTCTTTAGCACTTAAATACTAGAAAGGGCTCCAGAGGTAACTCTGGAGCCCTTTTGTTTTGTCGGTTCATTGAGGTATCACTCACAACTCAAACTTTGATTCAATCAATACAAAAAATGGTAAACACCAACCAACTTATTGGAAAAACAAACAATTATTTGATTGAAGAAAAACAATACAAAACTAACCCATTGATTTTTAATTACTTTATTTTGGTGCGATATTTGCGTAATAGAGTAAAACTCTTAAACATGGGCTAACGATGAGTAATCCACTTCCTCCAAAAACTTCGATGTTCTGGCACGACAACAGCTATACCTATGAGGAGGCCGTTCAGGCATTTGAAAGCGATGGTACGCTGAAATCGCTGAATATCGTTCCAACCACGGAATCCGATGATCTTGCTGGCTCACCCCCAGAGCGCAGTATGTTTTGGGAGGGAGAAACAAAAAAAATCGATCCGCCACCGCCGTCAGAACCAGAACCTCTCAATTTAAAAAACGAGAAAGAACCAACAGAGGCTTTACCGGCACACTTCATCCCTGTTCGCTACGCCATCGATCAGCTAGAAACGGAAGAAACACAATCTTTTGGTTTGCCTGAAGAATGGAAAGGCCAAGGCCCAGCCAAACTCAATACCGTTGGCTATACCCTTCGTCAGCTTCGCGATGGTTGGTTGTATGTCTATGATGCAATCAACAAAAGCCTAGACGAATATGAAATCAAAGGAACGCAATTCACACTCTACAAGCTAGGAGAGTCGGAAAGCCCAGAGTCCGAACAGCGTGGCACACCAGAAGGTGCAAAACCTTTCCTTACTTACGAAGACGGGAGTGTGCTGTCGATTTGTTACTCAGAACACCGTTGGACATGGAACATGTTCATGCGCGTCCTTAACAATCCGAGTAATCATATCGATCGAATGCAGACTGTTGTCCTGTCTGCAAACGATAATCAGCCCAACATTGCACCAATCGATAAGTTAACTCAAGTGGCTGATATTGAATCTTCCGCCGTTGATGATGGGCGTTTTGCGGATTCCGGCATCACTACCAAAGCTGATGAAGATGGTTCTATCTTTAAACCTGTCGCAGCCGAGAGTGATTTAACCTCTTCAATTCCAGAAGAAGAATCGGGCTACTTCGTCGCGATAAAAGATTACGCCGCAGACATTCAAGATATGTCGCTGCATTTTGTTGGCGCTGCAAGTCCCTACCGCCTTTTCATTGACCAGTTTTCAAACCAGTGGAACTTAATGCAGACCGCCATGCAGCTGTGCATGTTCGGGGCAAGCGACAATATAGACATGCCAGCTAGCGTTAAACGTAACAGTGAAGAGCTGTCGTTTTATACCGACATGGCAGAATATTATGACTCATCCAGTCAACTCGATTTGGCAGAGCAGAATAAAAGCTCAGTTCAATCAGGCTATCCTGCTAAATTTTCCGCTGGAGCGATTGAATCACACCAACATACCCAAAGTGACATTGCCAAAGCAATACAGGACAAATATCGAATTTCCGCGAGTCGATTTGGTAAATACGAACAATGGATAGCGACTGAACGCTGGCGCAAGCAGCTCAACTGGAAGCAAATGCTGAGCGAAATGCAAGAGCTGTCAGAGCAAAAAGAAACCATGCTTGCCGAAGTTGTCTCGGTAAAAAGCGACTTTATTGCTGTAATGGAATCTTTGACACCTCATCATCTCGAAAGAACCTTCGACCTATACAGCGAAGACACGCAGTACAGCTTGTATCAACTCCATAAGCAAGCCGTTGAGTCATTTACTCTGGTGATGCAAGAAGAAGACCGCCAATGGGCTGAAAGCCAATGGGAGAAACCAACCAGTTTACTCGCACTCTACACTTCCGGGTTTAGTCGTAGTCTCTTTAAACAAGTGGAGAAATTAATTCCTGAACAAGTTTCAAATCAGGTAGGTGAAGTAGACGTCGCCAAAAATGCTCCAGACACTGAAAGCTCAGACAAACAGTTCATGGACTACGTTTCGGCAGCAAGTAACCGTGTGGGTATGTATGCAAAAGTAATGGACTTTATTTCTAACCCAAATACTGCAGAAACCGAGTTTCTAAGAGATATAGCAAAAGGATTCGATGAGCTAGATAGCATATTCAAAGCGACTAACAGCGCTTTATTGAAGGGGGTAATAGAGGTTGGCGTTAGCCTAACAGCCCAAGCGTCTATCTTAATGATATCTCTATTGTCAAGACCGCTCACCCGAACAAGTTTTTACCTAAGAGCTGCCGTTGTAGAACGTTTGTCGATAGATACTCCAATCAATGTCAATAAAGGCTACGCTCAAAATTTTGGTACCTGGAAATCCAATCATGATAAAAAACTCGTCGCATCTAACCAAAACAAGGAAGTCTTAGCAGCCTTCAACAAGGGTGATAAAACTATATCAAACACGCAGTATAAGAAGGCTCTCCAGCAACAGCGGCACCTTCAAAAAAGTTTAGCCGTTGCGACGTTGGAATACCCACAGTATATAGAACTTCCAGATGACGTACTTGAGGCAACAATTCAAATGCGTAAAGACATATGGGATAACAGATTAAACAACCTTAAGAAACGGTTTGAAGATGTGGGTGGTTTAGGCTTCTTAGCTCTGATTTTTAACTGCCTCGCACTTGCTGATGCAATGAACAGTATTCAAGAAACAGGGCTCATGTCTCAAGATGATTTCTTAGATATTCAACAAAAGCTTTTTTACACTGCCGGAGCTTGGACGGGCATTCGTACTGGGAAACTATGGGATAAGGTTAAGGGCAGTGACGAGCTCAGAGAGCATTCGCTAAAAACTCTTAAAAATTTAGTAGACAGAAATACAAAAGGCTTTGAAAACCTGATTCTAGATGACTTAAAAGTTTTTAATAAATGGCTCGCGATTACAGGTGCTTTAGGAGCGCTGGCTTCAGGTATTGAGGCTTACCGTTCTTGGCAGAGTGTAGATGACGTTTATGGTCTCGAAAGCAAATTGTATTTAGCAAATACCGTAACGCTTGGTTTAACTGGTGCGATTGGTGCGTTTCAGTTCGTAGGAGCCTCTACTGGTACTTTTTCGACTAACTTACTTTTTGGAGGCCCAATAACGGCAGCTTTAGTTATTCTTACAGTTACATACCTAGCCATCAATTATAAACTCAACAAACTGAAACAAGATGATTTCCAAAAATGGTTAGATAAACTGCCTTGGGGTTATCACCCGAGTCGTACTCAGTGGAGCCAATCTGCAAGCTTGCCCGAAAGAGAGAAGCACAATTCAGCATTGGTGCAACAAGCACTGTTTGACTTACAATCTATTATTCAACAGCCAACGGTATACCATCAGCCTATTGAAAAAATACAGGCTTATCCAGGCTATACGCATCATGAGCTAGTTGGCTTGGAAGTGCATATTCAGCTGCCACATCGTGCTGCAACGAATGGTGTTACAGTGAGTACCAACACCAAGGCAACAGAAGATGATTTGACGTCCGGCTCTTGGTATCAAAACGCAGATTTAGTCACGCTACAAACACAGAGCCAAGCTAGCAAAGAGTTACTGGTGTATAAGGTAACATTGCCGATTAAAGAGACCGATCAATACCTTGCCATGCAAGTAGCGTATGATGTGGAAGATGATGCCCCATCAAAGCGTGAGTATTGGTTCCAAAATAGCGTAAAACAGAGTGCAACTCATAGCGTAATTTCAGACAATACCAAACAAAACATCATTAAAAAGTCACTCACCTCAGTTGTTGGCACATTAGGTTTTAAGGAGTAACCCTTGGCATATTCACCATTTTACGTCACCCCAGAAGAATTAGCAGTTTATCAAGAGGCGCAAGAGCAGGAAATACTCGCAGGTGATAATGTAACAACTTGGCATAAGTATGATGTAGAGGAACCATTTCGCTATTACTTTAAACTTTTTGCGTTTCCATTTGTGATCGCCCCATTCCTATTAACTTTGTTTATACACACGAGTGACACGGTTGGCGTAACTATTTTTTCTTTTATTTTGTCGGTGATGGTGTCTGGAGCTTTTTACCTTACGATTGGCCTCGATTATCGATATGACTACATTTTTTCAGATAAAGGCTTTGTGATGAAAAAGCGTCGCAATATGCCTAAATGGGTAAATACCGCTACGCAAGCTGTTGGCTGGATAGGTGCAGTGGTGTGTGTGATTATGGTAGCACTGGTTGGTCCGATGGCATTAGCTGGAGCAGGTGCCTTCATTTTGCTTTCATTTGGTATGTTAAAACGCCAGCCTGATGAACGAACAGAAGTTAAAGTGGGCGAACGAGAAGATTGGCTTTTTGCGGACTACAACAAGAAAAGGAAAGTGATCCAGTTCTATTTTAAGCATGACATATGCAGATATCGAGATACTGCTCATAAGACTATCTTTCGCTCACAAGATCGATTCGATTGTTATGTTTTCTTTAAAACTGAAGCGGATTTAGAATCCATGGTCGCGCAACTGTCAAAGGTCTACAAACTGAATTGTACCGAGGTCGATGACCATAAAAAGTTGTTTGAAGCAAAGCCAGAATCAAGGCTCTTTAGTATTCCTGTTTGTAGTAAAGAATATCAAACCGATGAGGTATTTGATTTAAGGGCGTCAAATGCCCCGCTTCCTGAGCGTGAATACCTTTACAACGGCAAGTGGCAAACGGAATCTGAAATCGAACGCTTAAAAGCGGCTGATGAACAGCAAGCAACTCCCGCTTCATAGTTTGCAGCAAGCATTAAAAAAAGGCTCCAGAGGTAACTCTGGAGCCTTTTGTTTTGTGAGAAATAAACGTTTTAAGTTGGGTTAAACTCTTTCACTTACTTGATTAAGACAACTTGAACTTGCTCAACTCACCGTGAAGATCTCTCGATTTTACTGTCAGTTCATTGCTGATCGCTACCGAAGATGACATAGTATCCATCACTTCCATCGCCGTATCATTAATCACAACCACATTACGGTTGATCTCTTCTGACACCGAGCTTTGCTCTTCTGCCGCTGAAGCGATCTGATTATTCATATCATTAATCACTTCAATAGCTTGGTTGATTTCGGCCAACGCCAACTGCGCTGCTTGTGTTTCTTCTTTAGTATCCACCGCTTGCTTCTGGCTTTGCTCCATTAACAGGACGATTGATTGCGTTTCTTGCTCCAAACGAGCCAACATTGCACGAATTTCTTCTGTCGAGCCTTGTGTGCGCGTTGCAAGGTTGCGGACTTCATCGGCTACCACAGCAAAACCACGACCTGCTTCACCAGCACGCGCAGCTTCAATCGCAGCGTTCAGAGCCAACAAGTTGGTTTGATCGGCAATGCCACCAATCTCACTCAGAATCCCCTGAATCGCCGTGCTTGAAGCCACCAAATTCTGCGTCTGGTGCTGTGCATCATTCACTTGCGAAGCGAGGTTATCCACCGCGCTTGCAGCATTGTCCATACGCGACATGCCATTCGCACTATTGCTTTGAACTTGGCTTGCCGCCGCTGCTGCTTGTACCGCAGAATTTGCCACTTCTTGTGCGGTTGCGCTCATCTCATTAATCGCCGTTGCTAGCGAGTTGACTTCGTTCACTTGAACGTTCAGCTGATCTCTCGAAGCTGCCGCGCGAGCTTGACCTTCACTTGCACTTTTATCGACTTGATCCGCCGTCGCCATTACGGTTAAAAGCATTTCCTGAATGCGAGCGAGGAAGGTATTAAACCAGTGCGCCAGTTGGGCGGTTTCGTCCTTACCTTTCACCTCAATGCGGTAAGTTAGGTCACCCTCGCCTTGTGCTGCGTCTTTAAAACGCTCCACTAAGTTAGTTAACACTTTGCCCAACGAGGTCGCGATCATCGTCATCGCAACAATACCAATCAGAGCCGCAATAATCCCTGCCCACACTCCCTTTTCAAGAGCTTCTGCACTTTGTTCTTCACTCCATCGCTCGTAGTCATCCACGTTCTTTTTAAGGAAGCTACTGGGAACCGACACCATAACGATCCAAGGTGCATCGCTGGTTTCAATTGCAGTAATCGCATACTCATCCCCGCCAAACATCACAAGGCCTGCGCCTTTTTGTTTCGCAATGGATTGAATACGAGCCCATTGAGACGCCAACTCATGAGAGACTTTCTTGCCCACTTGATCCGCTTGGCTGCTGTTCGCCAGCGTGATGCCTTTCCACGAAGAAATCAGAATACGTCCTTGTCCATCAAACAAGTCGCTCGCGTAATCTTCACTTTGGCTTTGTAACTCGTTCAATGACAAATCAAAACCGAGAGAGCCGATGATCTCGCCACGTAACTTGATTGGTTGGCTGATGGTCGTGATCAGTTCTTGTTTGCCGCGAACCGGATACATGTACGGTTCCATCACGAACGTTTTGCCCGTTTCGAAAGGCATCAAGTGCCAATCGTCTTTACGCTCACCGTTGTTGTTTAATTCAGTATTGCTAAAGCTATCCATCGCCACAACATCAAAACTGTTGTGCGAATTTGGCGAAAAGAATGGCGCTAAGTAGCCTTCGCTATTAAAGCCAAGGCTTTTGTCTTGAATCGTTGGCTCAACCCACGATGGCTTTTCCCACACCATGTAACCAGCAAACACAGCTTTGTTCTGAGCTTCTAGCGACGCAATAAACTGTTTAACAATAATGTCTGGCGTTGCGGCCGTCTCTGCGCTTAATTCGATAATTGAACGCGCTTGCTTTAAGTTCGCCAACACTGGCTCTAACTGGTTGGAAATATTCAGCCCTTGCTGAATCGCCGTATTGCTCAGGTCGGTCGTGGTGGCTTCGGTCAGTTGAGATTTTACTTTTGTAGTGATTTGTTCATTCACTTGCGTGAACGCATTGGTTGTCATACCCATTGCAATCAATAGAGTGAAGGCCATTGCCCCACCCGCACTGACAGCAATTCGAGTGCGTATACTGTTAAACATGATAGCCTCACAAATTGATTTTTATTTGGCATTAAGCATTGGAAGGATCATGGATTTTAAACAAGTAAAGTTAATAGGAGACTTTCGTTTATGAACAGTTAAAGAACAGAAAATGCAATTTTATTAATAAAAATTAAATAATGCAGCGTTTCGCCTGTGCATGAACCCATTGATTTGATTGAATTATCTCAAAAAAGAGAATCTAAGCGTTTGTATTTAAACGCAATAACCATATCTAAAAAATGGTTTTATAAAAAGTAAGAACCTTCCCTATCAAGTGCACTTGTGAAGATTGGCAATTATTAATAATGTGCTCAGTGTCACATAAATAATTCAGTATCTTCATGTTTTATATGTAGTTAACAGAACCAACCAATCTATACCATTTATATTTCAATCAGTATTGATAGATATAAATAAACAGGTACAACTGTATTTAAGTTAGACATTGAAAACCGACACAAAGGTGAGAAAATCATTGTCGACAACTTTTTCACACCTATAGTGAATAATGTTCGTTAAGATCAACATTCGAATTTATCGAGATTGGATAAGAATAAATGAAACGTGTACTTTTGGTAGAAGATAATCGTGAAATAGCGGGAATGTTGTTCGATTATTTTGAGTGTGCTGGCATGCAGCTGGATTATGCCGACAACGGTGAGCTAGGCTTAAAACTGGCGATGGATAATGCGTTTGACATCATTTTGCTCGACCTCATGCTGCCGCGCATGGATGGCCTAACACTGTGCAACAAGCTGCGTGATGCGGGTAATAACACTCCGGTGTTGATGCTGACCGCACTTGATAGCCGAGATGACATGCTCAAAGGCTTCCAACACGGCGCCGACGACTACCTCACCAAACCGTTTGATCTCGATATTCTTGAAGCACGCATGACTGCATTGATTAAACGCTACCGAGGTACGGTTGCATCAACCAAACTCCAGTATGGCGAAGTGTCTATCGATCAAAAAACGCATCAAGCCTACCGTCAAGATAAGCTGTTGGCGTTGAATCCAACCACGTATACGATTCTAGAAATGCTGGTCAAAAATGCCCCCGAAGTTGTGACGCGTGAAGAAATCGCATTCCGATTATGGCAAGAAGATGAGCCAAATAACGATGTGTTGCGTAGCCATATTTATCAATTGCGTGGGCAGCTCGACAAACCATTCAAAGAGCACGTTTTGAAAACTATTCCAAAAGTCGGCTTCCGATTGGAGCCCGGGGCATGATTCGCCGCTTATTTAACAATACACAAAGCTTAACCGGACGCCTTGAACTCTTCTTCCTTCTAGTGTCGGTTGTGATTGGCTTGCTATGCTTCGCATTGGTTAGCGGAGCGCTATTATGGTCAGAAGATCGCGTCGGTGAACGACGTATTATGATCGATAAAAAAGAGGCGATTGAGCACTTTCGAAACCATCCTGATAGCGGAATCATCAAACTAGATTTACTGACAACGGCATACAACGACATCAATCTCGTCCCTGAGCTCTATCAACCCTTCATTCAAGATAAAAAGTACTTTCTCGCTGAAGTTGCTGACGAACCAGACACTCGCATGATTTACATGAGCACCTACACGCAAGATGGAGAGGAACATCCTATTATTCTGATCTCTCTGATTGATGAGATAGAAATTACATCTAACGAGTTCATGTTTGTTCTCGTTATGGTGCTGGCGGTTGTCATCGGGTTACTTTTGATTTTTGGCAGCCTATTATCGAGACTTTCTCTGCGTCTCATTGAACCTGTCAGTGCCCTAAAAACACAACTGGACCGCCATCAAGGTGACACTACACAAAAATTTGTTGTCCCTGAAGGCTCTGCAAATGAATTCCAAACGCTCGCAAATCAGCTTAATGAATATCGACATCAAATCAATCAAGTGATTAAACGTGAACAAGCTTTTGCACGATATGCCAGCCATGAACTGAGAACACCGCTCACAGTGATGAAAGGCTCAAGCAGCTTGCTAGCCAGAAGTCCAAGTACATCGTTTCAAGAACGTCAGATTGGCCGTATTCAAGATGCCACTTTGCAGATGTCGACCATGGTTGATGCTTTGTTGGGTTTGGTGCGATATGAACGCAACACCGACGACAGCCCCGTTCGAACCATATCAGAGCAAGAGCTTCACAACATCGTTGCTCTTAGCCAAGCGCAAGCCGATGAAAAATCGCTGGAATTTAGTGTACAAATATTGGGGCATCCGCAAACCAAAGCGACCACTGCAGTTCTTAACATTACGTTGAGTAACTTAATTCGCAACGGCATTGCAGCCACGTCAGCGGGAACGATTCATATCACCATGACCGATACCACACTGTCGGTGAGAGATGAAGGCGAAGGCTTCTCTTCCGTGCCAGATGCCGAAGGCCATGGTTTGGGACTCATGATTGTGGACGACTTATGCCGACGCTATGGCTGGCAATTCACTATTGATACACATCCAAATGACGGCTGCGTGGCTACTATCGATCTTTCAACCGAGGTAACTGATGGCGAGTCGCAAGACGAAGAAATGTAGAACACAAGATCTCGATACTTTTGATCTTCATTCAATAACGGGTACACTGTGCCACCTTTTTAAATGGCAAAGGTGACACGGTTTATTCCGTCAGCATCGACATGAAACTCTCAGAAAGTCCTATCACCCAACATAGCTTTAATGGGCACAAATTTTTCCTTAAACGTGACGACATGCTCCACTCCCACTTTTCTGGGAACAAAGCACGTAAGTTTATGACGTTAATGGAAGAGCAAAATCCCGACATCACCACGTTAATAAGCTTTGGCTCTGCTCAATCCAATGCCATGTACTCGCTAGCGGCTCTCGCCCAGATTAAAGGTTGGGCATTTGAGTTTTATGTTCATCACATTCCATCTTGGCTAAAAAGCTCCCCCATCGGAAACTACCGCGGCGCTCTCGATTTGGGTATGAAAATCACCGCCATGCAAGACATCGGTAGCGAACTCCACCCTAGTGAATACGTCCACCAGGTACGAAGATTAGATGAGTCGACATTGCTTATTCCAGAGGGTGGACGTTCCCACCTCGCTGAAGCTGGCATCAAACAGTTAGCACGAGAAATTCTTGATTGGACGCGATTGAGAGGTAAAGAACAGTTTACCGTCGCCCTGCCATCAGGCACTGGCACGACCGCTTTATATCTTCATAAACATTTAAGCCCACACGGCATAGAAGTGCTAACTTGCCCTTGCGTAGGCAATGCAGATTACTTAACTGAGCAGTTCAACCAGCTTGGTGAAAACAGCCACCCAACCATTTTAACCGTGCGCAACAAACACCATTTTGGTCGCTTGTACGAAGAAGATTACATCACATGGAAAGCGCTCTTTGAGCAAACCGACCTCGAATTTGACCTGTTATACGACCCGTATATGTGGCAATGCCTCACCCCTTGGTTGGAAGAGAACACAGATAAAACGGTGATTTACATTCACCAAGGCGGGTTACTTGGCAACGAGTCGATGTTGCCAAGATATCAACGAGAATTTGAATAGCGTGTTCAGATAAAGTTGTTGTTGATTCCAGTGATTACACTATTTGATGAGCGCCAGAATTTCTTTGAATTCAGGTGCTCGGCAATCTTCGACCATTTCATACAAACACATTTCTAGCCCAGTGAGCACCACACCGTTAGCGGTTAACTTCGCAAGAGCGAGCGCTTTATTGGCAGCGGTTCGGGAAGATACACAATCCGTGACTAATTCAACGCGATAACCGGACTGGCGCAGAGAAACCGCGGTTTGATAGACGCAAATGTGGGATTCAATACCGCAAACCAACCAGGTATCAACTTTCGCGTTCTCCACCGCGACCTTAAACGTCGCCTCTTTGCAACCATCAAACGTGTACTTGGTAATAGGTAAATGCGTGCTTTCAAGCACTTCACGAATCGGCTCCGCGGTTGAGCCCAACCTTTCTGGATTCTGTTCTAGCCACAGAATAGGCAAATCTAGCGCTTTGGCACCCTTTACCAGTTTCGTGATATTTTCAATCAGTGCGTTGCTTTCATGCATTAATGTAGCGAGTTTGCCCTGAACATCCACCACAATCAGGCCCGTGTTTCCTTTCGATAACATTTCCATCTCCTATCTTGTGCGACCACAAACCATACTCAACAAGTTGAGCAACAGTTAATGTATCAGAACCCTTTCATGTTAGATCAATAAAACCTAGAAAGATGACCTTCGCTCACACATTTGCCCTTATTTAAGTGTGGTTTGAACTGACTATTTAAATTTCTCTCGAATTAGTTCAATCAAGGCTTTGACTTTATTGGGCAGAAATAAGGCCGAGGGATAAATCAGAGTAAGATGCTGCTTCGGATGCGCGAATTGAGGCAGCACCTCGACCAACAAACCATCTCGCAATGCAGGCTTAGAATGAATTTGAGGAATAAACGCGATGCCGTTTCCTGCTATCGCCATCGAGCGCAGCAAGTTGAGGTCATCCGAACGCAACGCCACATGCAGATCTGAATCGAGCAAATCGGCATTGTAACGATTAGTTAAAAGGCGATGCTGCTTAAGATCTTCCACCGTTTTTACTGGCGGATGCGATTCTAGATAGGCTTTTGACGCAACAAAGTGACTACGATAAGGCAAAAGACTGAACTGCACATAGCTGTCATCGGTGACTTTGACCACGCTCGGAAGAAGCTGCAAATCAAACGATTGACGCTTGAGATCGACACTCTCTTGATGGTTTTCAATCTCGACCGAAATATCCGGATACCGCGTTGTGTACTCGGTGATGATCGCGTTAAACGCGGCAGAGCTCATCAATGCGGAAGGAATGGCTAAACGCACCTTGCCCGTCAGCTCTTGTTGATATTCGTGCATGGCATTTAAACCTTGCTGAATATGGTCAATAGGCTGCCCCACCAACTCAAACAAGCGTTTCCCGTGCTCCGTCAACTCAATGCTGCGTGTTGTGCGGATCAAAAGCTGTACCCCGAGCGATTTCTCTAATTCTTGCAGGCGACGACTCACTTTTGAGCGTTGTAGTTGATTCGCCTCTGCCGCTGCACTTATACCGCCGTGAACCACCGTCTGAGTGAATAGGTAAATATCATCAAAACTAACGTTCATTGTCCTATTTTTAGGTCATTTATGTTCGTATTATCATTCTACTGAATTGTGAGTGACTTCTCTATAATCCTCTATCCAATATGTTTAACGGAACTTGTAATGACGGCTGACCAAAAATTCAAACACTGGATGCGAACTTTGATTGTCCTGTTCATCGTACTATTTTTGTACATTATCATTGCTGACCGCCACGCCCCCTTAACGACCGAAGGACGAGTGCAAGGATACGTTGTCCAAGTCGCGCCCGAGGTATCTGGTAAAGTGACCGATGTTCTCATCGAGAATAACCAGTCCGTTCAAAAAGGCGATGTGTTGTTTACGATTGATGATCGTAAATACAAGATAGCGCTTGAACAGGCGGAGCTGTCTCTGCAATCCGCTTATGAAAAGGAAGCAACGCTGTATTCTCAACGCGAAGCCGCTCTTGCCAATATTGCCCGCACACAAGCGACATTTGATAATGCACACCGCGAGTACAACCGCTTACTGACGCTATCGAAGCAGAAAGTCATCTCTCAATCGACACTCGATAATGCCTTTGCCCAAAATCAGGTATCACGTGCAGCGCTTAAAGCGGAACGACAAAACTTAAAAGTCATAGAGGCGCAATTAGGCGATCAAAAAGGTCAAAGCACCGCCGTTCGAATTGCCAAAAACGGGATCGAAAAGGCGCAACTTGATTTGGCAAATACCGCGGTACTCGCTCCCAGTGATGGTGTCGTGACCAACCTGCAGCTAGAAGTTGGCACGATGGCAAACACCAACATGCCATTGCTGACGTTTGTACCAACCGGATCACTCTGGGTAGCCGCTGATTTTCGTGAAAAATCCGTTGCGAACGTAGACAAGACTTTCCACGCCTTGGTCACATTTGATGCCAACCCAGGTTCGGTGTACGACTTTGATTTAGCTAGCCGCGATTACGGTGTAGCAGCCGCACAACAAACGCCTAATGGCGCACTAACCAAAGTGGAAGTGAACAACCGCTGGGTACGTGATGCGCAGCGTACACGAGTGAACCTAACCAGCAGCGAAGAGTTACCACCAGCACTGTTTGTCGGCTCTCGCGCTACCATTGTTTTGTACCCAGACAACAGCATTTTCTGGCAGTTGATGGCGCAAGCACAGATTCACCTCGCAAGCTGGTTCCACTTCATTTACTAGGCGGCGACAATGAAAACCTTACGAATTTGGTTCGGCTGCTCTTTAGGGCTCGCGCTAAGCATGATCTTCGGTTGGTCTTACGGATTTTTTGCCATCATGATGCCGCTGTTTATTTTGGGCAGAATGGACAACTTTAATCTTTCGGCTCTATTGATCGTGTTTTTCTCTGCGGTGTGGACAACCATACAAGCCACATTTTTGCTGGAATACTTGCAGTTTCATCCAACATTAATGACCGTTGCCGTCGGAATCATGATGCTGTTCAAGTGCATTGCAATGATGAACCAGAAAACCTATTTGTTTGGTTACATGGGGCTGTTGGTGGGTTCAATTGTGTTGAATTTTGCCAGCTATAACTTCATGGATATTGAAGAGTTCAACGTCAACATGTGGGTGATGGCGTTCAGCAATATTTTTGTTTGCGCATTCGCGTATTGGTTGTTCCCGGAGCCAAAATCCCCCGCCGAGCACATTGAGATGTCGACCCCAGTAAAAAGCGATATTGACTACATCAGCCAAGTTGCCATGGGCTGGGTAGTGGCGATGGCTGCGTTTATCGTATTCCAAGTAGCGGACTTATATGACTCGCTATCCGCACAAGCTTCCATTTTGATCATCCTAACCCCAATGACTTTAGCGGGCTCGCTCGCCATGGCAAAAATTCGCATCATCGGCACCGCACTAGGCTGCATCGCAGGGATGGCTGTTCAGATGATATTGGGCAGTTGGTATGGGCATGGGCTACTCTTTTGGCTCGCCTTTACCATTGCAATGGGGCCATTCTGCTTGTGGCTCACCAAGGGGCAAATTAAAGCGGCTATCGCGTTTTCTGCCATGTCTGCCCTATCGGTTCCGCTGACGACCTCATTGGTGCCAGAACAAAAAGACGCGTTCTTTTCGATCTTGTACCGTTTCAGCTCGATTTTCGTCGCGGTTCTGCTCGCCGCGATGGTGATGTGGGTGGTGCATCACTGGATTCGTGTGATGTTGCTAAAGCATCCTGAAGTTCGACAGCTAGAAATGAATTAGCGCGAAGTTACAACGTCTTTTTTAAGAAAAAACCAAGAACCGAGCTCTTGGTTTTTTGTTTATCTAAAGGGAAAATATTTTGAATAACTTAAGCAGAAAGCTCTCTACGAACAATCTCCGCTCCCGCACTTAACGCATTGAGCTTAGCGGTTGATACTTCACGAGACAAAGGCGCCATACCACAGTTGGTACATGGGTAAAGCTTGTCGGCATCAACGTATTTCAATGCCTCTCGCAGTGTGTTCGCCACTTCTTCTGGCGTTTCAATTTCGTTGGTTGCAACGTCAATCGCACCAACCATCACTTTCTTACCGCGAATCAACTCAAGCAACTCAATAGGCACTCGTGAATTATGACATTCGAGCGAGATAATATCGATATTCGATTGCTGTAATTTAGGGAATACTTCTTCGTATTGTCGCCATTCAGTGCCTAGCGTTTGCTTCCAATCCGTGTTCGCTTTAATGCCGTAGCCATAGCAGATATGCACCGCCGTTTCACATTTCAGCCCTTCAATCGCACGCTCTAAACATGCAATGCCCCACTGGTTCACATCATCGAAGAACACATTGAACGCAGGCTCATCAAACTGAATGATGTCGACACCTGCCGCTTCAAGCTCTTTCACTTCTTGATTGAGGATCTTTGCAAATTCCCAAGCCAGCTTTTCACGGCTACCGTAATGATCATCATAAAGCGTGTCGATCATCGTCATAGGGCCTGGCAGCGCCCACTTGATAGGTTGCTTAGTTTGCTGACGCAAGAACTTGGCATCTTCGACAAACACGGGCTTTGTGCGGCTTACTGGGCCAACCACAGTCGGAACACTTGCTTCATAACGGTTGCGAATGGTCACCGTTTTGCGGTTTTCAAAATCTACGCCGCTTAAATGCTCAATAAAGGTCGTCACAAAATGTTGGCGAGTTTGCTCGCCATCACTGACGATATCAACGCCTGCCAGTTCTTGTTCTTGCAAAGCGACACGTAACGCATCGCGCTTGCCATCAATCAGTTCTTCACCTTGCAGTTTCCACGGTGACCAAAGTTTTTCTGGTTCCGCTAGCCAAGAAGGTTTCGGTAAGCTGCCAGCCGTTGAAGTCGGTAATAGTGTTTTCATCGTCATTCCTTTCTAGATTCTCGTTGTCGATTACGCGTAGTTTGCAGACCATTGTTCAAGCACAGATTGATAAGGTTTGATGAAATGCTCCTCGGCAAATTTCCCTTGTTCAATCGCCAGTTGGCTGCGCTCTTCTCGGTCGTAAACGATTTGAGTTAGCGAGTGGTCTAGGTTTTTTAGGTTTGGCTGGTAGCAATTACCGGCAACCGCGTTGGCATTGTAAATCTCAGGTCGGTAAATCTTCTGGAATGTCTCCATCGTGCTAATCGTACTGATAAGCTCTAGGTTTGAATAATCGTTCAACAAGTCACCGAAGAAGTAGAATGCCAATGGTGCAACACTGTTTGGCGGCATAAAGTAGCGCACCTGTAAGCCCATCTTTTTAAAATACTGCTCAGTCAACGAAGATTCGTTCGGCTGATATTCAAAGCCCAAAACAGGATGTTGATTTTCGGTGCGTCGGTATACCTTGTTGTCCGATACACTCAGACAAATCACCGGCAGCTTTTTGAAATGCTGCTTATAAGACTCAGAATTAACGAAAGCTTTGAACAGTTTGCCATGCAAATCACCGAAATTAGCTGGGATGCTGAAACGGGGCTGGTTTTTGTTGTGGTCCAACAGCAAAACGCTAAAGTCGTAATCACGAACGTATGAAGAGAAGTTGTTACCCACAATGCCTTCGAAGCGCTCGTTAGTGTTGTGGTCAACAATGTTAGTTTTGAGCACTTCAATCGTTGGGAAGGCTTCTCCACTGCCTTGGATACCCATATCAACAGAGATGATTTCAAGCTCTACTGAGTAGCGGTCACCTTGCGCGTTATCCCAATATGCCAACGCATTAAAACGATTGTCGATCATTCGGAGTGCATTGCGCAGATTCTCTCGGCGGTAGTTTCCGCGAGCCAGATTAGCAAAGTTGGTAGTAATTCGCGTGTTGTCTGATGGTTGGTAATTCTCATCAAAGCGAATGCTTTTGATAGCAAATGTGAAATCGTTATTCATCGTGAGTTGGTATCCTATTTCCTTAGATAAAGCAGACTTTTCCTAACTCTGTGCATGGGGACATTTTTGTTTTTTGGTTTTCCCAATCGTTAGGTTGCACAGCACTTACGACGAACAGTTCGTACTAAAAATGACGGTCGCAGTGCCTAACACCAGAGCAGTCCTTTTTTTATACTTGCTTCACGAGTTGAGTAATATTGGTATTGTTTCACATTGAACATGAAAGAAATTCATAGTGGGAGTTCCAACCCAGAGGGAACTATCGTAGATACTGTTATTCATTGACACCAATACACGTAACTTGGCGAGCATATTGCCAATATGTGTAATTAAGAAACTGATAAGGGATTAACAGTACATAAACCAGTTTTAAGCCTAGAAAACGCATTGTATAAACAAGATGCTACCTGGAATATAGGACAGCGTAGCTTAAATAGCACTTTTTTCACACTCCATAATTTATTCAAGCATTCGTTTAATTAAAAGTACCTTACATTTTATATCCTCGGAAACATGATTATTTAATTATTTCTTTTCCTATATTTACCATCTCAAACGTAAAGTTTAATTTTTCTGTTTTAAAAGCACATATAACCTCATACACGAATATGACAACTTCATTGACGAACTTTGTCACCCAACTATTACATTAAGCTCGAAACAACCAATAATAAAACAAACATAAACCTCTGTTTTAATTTAAATTAAATTCAGGAAGCCGTAATGACCACATAACGACACTTTACTTAGTTTGGCATAACAAAAACCTCAGCAATAACATGGTTAACATTTATAAACTTCACTTCTATCAATAATGAACTTAAACATAACATTAGAAAATAAAAATTAAGTAATAACTTAAAAAGGTAAGACTTAATAACCACATTCTTATTTATTATAGTTGAGTAATGAATTTAAAAACTATGAGACATTAATCCCACGAATCTATACTTTTCCTTTTTTTATTAAAAAACAAGATGCAATATTTCACCGCTCAATTATTGAGCACCAATTAATAACCTGTCCATAATTATAAAACACCCATAGAGTTATTGTTAAAAACCAATAATAACCTTTATGGGCTGACTAATAGGAAACAACAATGGAAAAACAGCATCTTTCCGCGAGTATTATCGCGCTCGCATTACTTGGTTCTCTAGCTCCAGCACATGCTGAAGATACATTAAAAGCTTACACTTCGACCTTGCTACAGCTCGATGATAGCGATGCACGCTCGAAGAAGATCCGCTTAATTTACTCCTTAGAAAATGTCTGGAACCAATCTTTGCTGCCGAATGGAGCTAAGGAAGCCAAGTTGCTTCTAAACGGAGGTTCTGGTTTCGACATGACTAATGTACCGAATAAAGAGCAGATCTATGGTTTTGCCACCGGTGGAGACTACCGTTACACAATCCCAACAGCCTTTAAACTGGCACTGAGTTATTTAAATGGTGCCCCTTTACGTCATATGAGCCATGCTCCAGAAAACACTATTGCAACAGCATCTGTCAGTGAGTCTCTGGACTTTAATCTTGGCTTCAGTGCTTCTGATTCTCCAAATATTAGCGGTGGTATCTCCTGGAGCAACCGCGTAACTTACGATCAACCAGAATTTCAGACGGTGGCTGATTTTGATCAGACCAATGAGAGCATTAATTGGCTTATCGAAAACCAGACTATCCGACACAATACTCCACCTAAAGACTGGTTATTGTACCGTTGGACCAGCTGTGACATGGGCAACCTAATTGACTATAGCGAATTACCTGTCGTGATGCGCTCTGACTTTAAACCGCAAGTCGGTGTTGTATATCGAAAAAACGATATTCAAGATGGCCTAGATACATCAGAAGTCAAGCTGGTTGCAGGTTGGCGAAAAACCAATTACTACTTTGGTCGTGACTGGTGTAGCTGGTATACCACCCCAGAAAATACCTGGAAGAAAAATCGTGATAGTAGTCAATGGACAGAGACTAGCCGAGCCGTAACTATCTCTTGGAATGACGCGCTCTACCACTAACTTATTAGCCTGCGGCCACGGAGTGAATAAGTGGCCGCCGTATTTACTAATGAAATAAACGGTAAGACATGACAAGTAATAAAAAACTCTTGACTGGATCGGCGCTAGCACTTGGTGCAGTACTCGCCATATTTCTAATTAATTCAAATAACAAGAATTCCCAGAGCGATTCTGTTGCAAGCTTTGACGAGCAAATCAAGACAGAAGACGCTGCGACAATGAATGTAACGCCTCCTGAGAGCGATGCTGCTCAAGAGGTGGTTACCGTTCCAACACCACAAAATAACAATGACGCCTCTTCCGACGTCATTTCAGCTACACCTTGGATATCTGCCCCATTAAATGAATTGAGCAATGAACTGTACGATTTTATTGAAGCTGAACAGGTCAGTTATATCAGTACAACCGACTATCCATTCGACGAGCAAAAGCAAAAACAATTACGAACATTAGCTAAACAAGGGGTTCCTATCCAGGGAAAGATTACGAAACCCCTTGCCCTGCAAGGACTTGCGAAAGGTAGCTGTTGCTACGGTTCGCTTTTTTCTGCTTTCTTTTGATCCCAGCTTTGAAGCTGGTTTCTTCCGTCAGCAG
>NZ_JAMZAP010000014.1:0-139537 GCF_024181785.1 Vibrio sp. Y42_MX_L11 | reverse complement strand
TTGTCGTAGACTACGACGTTGATAGGCAGGGTGTGTAAGCGTTGTGAGGCGTTGAGCTAACCTGTACTAATTGCCCGTGAGGCTTAACCATACAACACCCAAGGGGTTTTGATGGACTCAATGAAAGAACATTGAATGTGTAAGAACGAGAATTAAACACAGCTTTCCAGATTAAAGAATTTGCTTGGCGACCATAGCGTTTTGGACCCACCTGATTTCCATGCCGAACTCAGAAGTGAAACGAAATAGCGCCGATGGTAGTGTGGGGCTTCCCCATGTGAGAGTAGGACATCGCCAGGCTTTAAATATCGCTTTCAAGTTTTCTTTTTAATTAAGATAACTGAAGGCAAAACTAAAAATTAGCATCGATAGTATAAGACTAAGTTTTAGTGACAATTTGTGGAGAGATGGCTGAGTGGTTGAAAGCACCGGTCTTGAAAACCGGCATACGTTAATAGCGTATCTAGGGTTCAAATCCCTATCTCTCCGCCACCTTTAAAAAACCGCTGTTCTTACAGCGGTTTTTTTGTATCTGCTGTTTTTTAACAGCTGTTATCGAAAACTTCTAATTGGCTTTTCTCCGGCCCTTTCTCTAAGTTCTTTAGCGTACTCACTTTGGGTTTAGTTTACGCAGTAATATCTGCAATCGAAGACATTTTCATAGGTCATTTAGGCTTTAAGTAGAGCTTTGTTAAGTCTCAACGTGGGATGCTTAAAAGCATTTTGATAGAGTTTCAGTCTAAATATTGCGGATGCACTTGGAGAAAAAATGAAGCTACTTTACTGGTTAGATGAATGGCAAGCGCTTACTCAACAAGAACAAGAGATGGCTTTACCTATCTCTGGCTACGATTTACTTGATGATGTATTTGTGAAGTATGAACTCGTCGATCTTAACAAGCCATTGTTGTTCACATTTTCTCCTTCCGGCACTGATGTGCAGGTACAAGATTTAACTCCGAATTTTTCTCCTTGGGGCTACGAGCTCGGAATACAACAAAAAGTAAACATTATTGCCTTTCAACATTTAGGACAAAGTAATTGGTTTCGTAGTCGGAATTTGATTTTCTTTCTGGAGCAGCTGTCTGAGTTGCTTCATCCCTTCCAATGTCGTTTGGGTTATGGGCAAAGTCGAGGTGGCTTTGCAATTGGCGCGTTCGCTAACTTGCTGAAATTAGAACATCTTTTGTTGTTTTATCCTGTGAGCACAAAAAATAAAGCTTTAGTGCCTTGGGATGATCGGCCCAGCACTGAGCTTGCTCAGCAGTTTGCTTGGGAAAGCGGCTACCATGATCGAGATTTGGGCAATGCCAAAGGTTATATTATTTATGACCCATCCAATCGTATTGATCGTCTTCATGCTGAACGTTACCCAGAGCTAACTCATTTAAAAGTCGTCGGTATGGGGCACGGCACTCAATCCACACAATTAGATAAATTAGAATTTTTTAATCTGGTGGCGAAGGAGTTTGTTCGTCATCAAACCATAGATATTGACCAATTTAATAAGCAAATTCACGCTTTGTTTTAAAAGAGGACTGATATCAGAGTCCCCTGTAACCAGGGGGAGATGATCACACACTAAAAACTAGATTTTTAACACAATTGCTAGGCGCAATTTAGATGGAGGATTAATGAAGTTACTGTACTGGTTGGATGAATGGCTGGCTCTTTCTCGTGAAGAACAGCAAACCAGGCTACCGATGTCCGGGGAGGACTTACTTGATGATGTGTTTGTTAAGTATGAGTTTGTCGACCGAAATAAACCGCTGTTGTTCACCTTTTCCCCTGCTGGTACAAATCTACAAGTACAGGACTTACACTCAGACTTTGCGCCTTGGGGCTATCGATTAGCCCAGAAACAAAAAGTAAATATTATTTCTTTTCAGCACCTTGGGAAAAGTAACTGGTTTCGCAGCCGTAATTTGATTTTCTTTCTAGAGCAGTTATCGACATTACTTGAGCCTTTTGAATGCCGTTTAGGTTATGGCCTTAGCCGCGGTGGTTTTGCTATTGGCGCTTTTTCCAATCTATTAAAGTTGGATCAAGTATTGATGTTTCACCCGGTCAGTACAAAAAACAAAGTGCTAGTGCCATGGGATGACAGGCCAAGTACTGAACTTGCCCAACAATTTGATTGGGAAGGAAAGTACCACGACCTCGACCTTGGAGATGCAAAAGGTTACATCATTTATGATCCAACCAATGAAATCGATCGTCTTCACGCCAAACGCTACCCAGAGCTCACTCACTTGAGAGTCTTCGGTATGGGACATGGTACACACGCGACGTATTTGAATAAATTCGGTTTTTATAAGCAAGTGGCTGTAGACTTTATACGTTATCAGAAGATAGATATAGCGCAGTTTCGTCATCAGACTAAAACGCTGCGATTAAAAGAAGATTACTATCAGTGTCTTAACAAGGCGAATGCGAGTTCACAACATCGTTTGAGCCTACTGAGTACCGCTCATAATGTGCTAATTGAAGAAAAGAAAGAACATGTGAAGGAGCATCAAGCGCAAATCGATATTCAGCCACTTGTTGATATTGCGATGAAGCATGAGCATGACAATCCGCAAGATGCAGTACAACTTTTGGAAGTGGCTCAGCAGTTAGTTCCGAATGACCCCGTTGTGGAGCACAAGTTGCAGCAACTGTCGTAGCGTTGAGATGTAATGCAGACGGTATTGGTTGAAAATAGGTCCGTGGCTTTTGTCGCTGGCCTTTTTAGGAGCTTATGGGTTGATATTTCGATGACATTTAATGAAGCAGTACAAAATAAAAAGCCCAAGCAAATGCTTAGGCTCGACGAGTATTAATATGAGTTTAAAACTCTTTTGGCGCAAAGCCTGTCATGACATCGAGGCGAAGCTCTTTACCAACTTTTGTTAGTGGGTGAACGATTACTAAGCCGCGTACGCGTTTTTTCAGTTTGCCGATGTCCGCTTGTTCTGCTTTGGTGATTTCACGAGAGAATGGCATATCAAGTAAGCTTTTACGTTCTTTGTTCAGCTCATAGTTTTGCTTATGCTTTAACTGATTAAGCTTTTTGGTTAGCTGTTCTACTTCATCCGTGAACTTTGTAATCATTTCGTGATCACCACGAGAACGTGCCGCATCAAGTTTACGTTGGCATGTATCTAAACGGTTGTGCAGCTTTTGAATATCAGTTTTTATGCTCATGGTAATTTGGCTCAAATTTTAAATAGTCGAGAAGTATAGCATAGCTGAGATCACACGCTCTACTATACTTCTCGATTGTCTGGCTTTAGTTAATCAGTTCATTGCCCGATACGTTACCAGAGAAGAAGGCTTCGACGTTATCAAGGGTCACAGAGGCAATATTATTAAGTGCTTCGTGAGTCAAGAATGCTTGGTGGCCAGTAAACAGCACGTTATGACAAGCCGATAAGCGACGGAAAACATCGTCTACGATGACATCGTTAGATTTATCTTGGAAGAACAAGTCTTTTTCATTGTCATACACGTCTAGACCAAGCGCGCCAATCTTACCTTGTTTCAATGCTTCTATCGCTGCTAGTGAATCCAGCAACTCGCCTCGACTAGTGTTAATGATCATCACACCATCTTTCATTTGTGCGAAGGCTTTTTCGTTCAATAGGTGATAGTTTTCTTCACTCATTGGACAATGGAGAGAGATAATATCCGCACTAGCGTAGATTTCTTCAAGCGAACAGTAACGCGCTCCCATTTCTAGTGCTAATGGATTTTCGTAAGGATCATAGCAAAGCAGCTCCATGCCAAGCCCTTTGAAGATACGCATCGTCGCGATACCAATCTTACCTGTACCAATGACACCAACGGTTTTTCCGTAAAAGTTAAAGCCAACTAGGCCCTCTAGCGAGAAGTTGGCGTCACGTGTACGTTGGTAGGCTTTGTGGAGGCGACGATTTAGGCACATCATCAAACCGACTGTGTGCTCTGCCACCGCCTCTGGTGAGTAAGCTGGAACTCGAACTACTTGTAAGCCAAGTTCTTTAGCAGCTTGTTGATCCACTTTATCAAAACCCGCGCAGCGCATGGCAATAAGCTTAGTTCCGCCTAGAGAAAGCTGTTTAAGAACGGGAGCTGAAAGGTCATCATTGACGAAAGCACACACGACATCGCAACCATGTGCCATTTTGGCGGTTTTTTCGGTTAGCCGGAAGTCGTGATAGTGGAATTCAAAATTTCGGTTATTTTTAATTTTATTAAAAGAGGCCTCGTCGTAGGATTTTGCACTAAAAAAAGCAATATTAATCATGGTTCCCTCTCAAAAAGTGCGGACTTTATAAATAAATATACTTATAAAGTAATGCAACTTAGGCGGAATGAATAGAGAAATCTTCTCTTTAACTTTTGCCATATCAAACAACGATAACGATCACGCCTTTCAATGAGTATTATCTTACGATTCTGCACTTGTGCGTTCATCCCTTTAGCTCCTGGGGTAATACAGGTTCTACCCTAGATACTGTTTGCTTTACGGGCGCTAACTGACTAGCATAATCGCTCTTTTCTTGTTCACTTTAGTTAGGTTAGGCGTTCCGGCAATGTCAGTGAAATGGTGCTCTATGTTCTTGTGTTGTGTGTTGGCTTCTGGCGTCCATGCAGCTGTAGATTTTGTTAAAGTCGACAAGTCAAAGCGTCGAATGTATTTAATGGAACAAGGCACAATACTAAAAGAATACCGCATTGCTTTAGGAGCGAACCCTAAAGGGCATAAACAAGAAGAGGGAGACAATCGTACACCTGAGGGCGAATACACCTTAGATTACGTCATAGAAGAGTCGGCTTTTTATCGTTCTGTGCATATTAGCTACCCTGATGCGATTGATACGTTGGAAGCGAAGCGCCGAGGTGTGTCCCCAGGAGGGAACATCAAAATTCATGGTTTAAAAAACGGTGAGAGTCAGTTGCCGATTTATATCCAAAGCTTTGATTGGACCAATGGGTGTATTGCGATTACCAATGAAGAGATGGATGAATTTATCCAGCTTGTAGAGATGGGGACACCAATTCAGATTGAGTGGTAACGAAATGGTGCCTCTGAAGCTCAAGGTGGTATGTGCTATGGCATAAAGCGTTGTGGATGATCACTGAATATACCGTCTAACTGAGGTAGGTACTTCAGTTTGTTTGGATTGTTCACTGTATAACACATCACTTTGTAACCCGCCTGCTGGAGTTTGTTTATTTGGCTCGAGCGAACCCAGTTAATGTTTAGGTTGCAGCTATAGGCGTTAACTTCTTCCAAAAGGCGTTTATCTTTTCTCGTTAAGAATTCACTCAATACACCTAATCGATACTCATTGCAGTATTTATGCAGCGCTCTAATGACATCATGACTAAAACTGGAGAGTAGTACCTTCTCTTGCAGCATGGGACTTTTTGCTAGTACGTTGGCGAGAGCTTGTGCCACTTCTTCTGCTGGGTGGCGATCTACCTTAACTTCAATATTCAAGTTAAGCTTGTGCTCAGTAGCTAAAGTGAGCAGCTCATCTAATGTCATGATTTTCTCACCTGAAAAATCTGCGCTGAACCAGCTACCAAAATCCAACGCCTTTAACTCTTCCAGAGTCAGTTCATCGACACGCCCTTGTCCATTACTGCATCGATTTATGGTGTGATCATGGCAAACCACTAAAACATTATCTTTGGTCGGTTGTACATCAACTTCAACCCAATTTAATCCGAGGTCAATGGCGGCCTGAACGCTCACTTTTGTATTTTCTGGGTATGAGCCAGCAACACCACGATGACCAATTACTAATGTTTCCATGTTCTTCATCTTCTGCTTTGTGTTGAGCAGATTGTACTCGTTTTTTGCTTTGAAGATATACCTCAAGGTGCATGTTGTCAGATCGTCTTAATAAAAGCCAAATCGCCCATTCGTCAAGGTAGGTCGTTGGAAGCACTCCTGTCGAATCATGAACCAAAGTTGGACTTTTATTCTCCTGCCGCTCATTTTTAAAGAGCAAGGTAGTTGCGAGTGCATCATGGTTATCGGGAGAGAAATATGAAGATCGGTGTTATTGGTGCAGGGGCTGTCGGTGTGGGGGTGTGTAATTACTTACTCACTCTGGGTGGTTTTAGTGAGCTTGTTCTACTTGATAAAAATTTAGAACGTGCCGAGGGTGAAGTGTTTGATTTTCGTCACACGATGGCACTGACTTTTTCAAAAAACACACGCATTATGCCGTCGGATGATTACTTAGATTTACTCGAAGCCTCTCTTGTTGTTATCACCGCTGGTACGCAGATTAAACAAGGACAAACTCGTTTGGATATTGCTGAGGTTAATGCTCAAATTGGAGTTGATATTGCGCGTCAAATAGAACGTGTAGCGCCAAATGCGGTGTTGATTGTTGTGTCAAACCCATGCGATATCGTGGCGCACTTTATTGTCACCAACACCGGTTTTGAGCCGAGTAAAGTTATTAGCAGTGGCTGTGTAGTTGATACCGCTCGTTTAATGAGTATTGTTGCTGGCCGTGTAGACCTAGACCCGAAGAACGTGTTTGGTTATGTATTAGGAGAGCATGGTAGCCATTGCTTTACTCCTAAGAGCTTAATTTCTATCGCTGGGCAATCGGCCGACTATTACTGCGATACCCATAACATTGAGAGAATTGATCCGCACGCACTTCTTGAGGCGGTGAAACAGGCGGGATACGAAATCTTTCGGCGTAAGCAGAACACCGTTCATGGCATTGCCGCCAGTGTCTTTCGAATCATTCAAGCCGTGACGATTAACGAACGATCGGTGTTGCCCGTCGGTACGATGATGTCGGGGCAATATGGTTTGCATGATGTTGTTCTCAGCCTACCTACGGTTATTGGAAAAAACGGAGCAAATTCAGTTCTGATGCATCCCTTCACTGAAGAGGAGCTTGTCACATTAAAAACGATCAGCGCCCACTTAAAACACATCGTCGAAAATGTCGCTAAGGAGACGAAGCTAAAGCCCTGATCTACCCTCATTATCAGGTGATAGTTAGCTTAGCACTCCGGTCTACTGCTATAGAGCTATTTGTACTAAAGCCCTAGGGTGTGTAGTTGTTTAATTTGTAAATGAGTAATAGAATGCGAACCATTTTTATTTGAATGGTGAGTGGTAATGTCTCGAGTTTTGATAGTGGATGATGACGTTCCTTTGTGTGAGCTATTAGAAGCAGTTTTGCAAGAGGAGGGCTATATTGTCTCTTCTGTACATTGCGGTGAAAGTGCTTTGCAATATATGGAAAAAACGCCGGTAGATCTTGTACTGCTTGATGTCATGTTACCAAACCTTAACGGCATGCAAGTTGCCCGTAGAATCTGTCAACGCTTCGCGACACCTATTCTAATGCTTACTGCTCTTAATGATGAAAACTCGATGCTTGATGGCTACCAAGCGGGAGCCGATCAGTACATAGGAAAGCCTTTTAATGTTGCTGAGCTTCTGATGCGCATCAAAGCGATTCTTCGTCGTGTTGGTTTAGAGCGCCAACGTCAGGCGATGTGCAGTACCGTTCAAACGATCAGTGCTCAGCTCAATAGCTTACCACTCACAAGCACGGAAGCCGAATTACTGAGCTATTTAGTCAAAAACCAAGGTGTGGTGATTTCAAAAGCGGAACTCCAAACCGAAGTATTAAAGAAAGAGCTAAGCCCTTTTGACCGCAACCTTGATATGCACATCAGTAATATACGTCGCAAGCTAGTAGAAGCAGGGCTCTCTAAGCAACATATCAAAACCTTCCGTGGCAAAGGTTACAGCTACCTAGAGGCTGTAAACAATTAATGAAGCTCACGTGCCCACCTTTTATCGCGAAACGTAAAGATAGCTTAGCGTTTAAGTTGTTTAGTTATATGACTGCAATTGTGATAAGTATTTTGGTCGTACAAGCAATGGCTGAGCAAGCTCTCGTGAAAGCCATGCTAAAAGTGCCGGACAGTGTGCGAGAAGAAATGCTCGATCTTGCACATCAAGCCAATGTGCTGATTGAGCACGGAGATATGGACGAACTTGCGGATTGGGCGAACGCGCAAAACTTTTATCTGTTTGTGCTGAATGAGCACCAGCAACCCGTCACTCACCGTTTAATGCATCCACACTTCGAGTTCAAACTTCAATTTAAAAGAAGTATTGATGATCAACTTGAGGGAAAGGTAAATCGCCCGATTATCAATATCCCTTTGGTTAGAGATAATAGCTTGGTGATTCAACTGCCACATCGACTGCATCCCGCACATGACTTCATTTTATATTTCTCTATTCTCAAAGTGGTGATTGCGGTAGTTATTTTGGCGTTGTTCTCATTGCTAATGGCACGCAACTTACAACAGCCGCTTGATCGCTTAAGAGAAGCAAGCAAAAAGCTATCTAACGGAGACTTTAATGTCAGTGTGGTGAAAGAGTTAAAATCGAATACGCGCGAGTTTAACGAGCTGGCGCAAGACTTCGACCACATGACACAGCAAATTCATTCTCTTGCCGAAAAGCAGCGATTGCTTATAAGAGATGTCTCCCACGAGCTCCGAACGCCGTTAGCAAGACAGAATTTAGTTCTACACCTTTTGCGGAAGCGAGTTGGGGAGAACGAGCAAAGCTTGGTGACCAGGCTAGAAGACGAAGCTAAAGAGCTAAACCATTTGATAAGCGATATCTTGGAGTTCAGTCGCTTGGAAAATGCGCGTTTCGACAAAGGTGCGAAACGCCGTGATTTAGAGGTGTTGCTCGCACCGCAAGTAGAGCGGTGCAAAATCGATTTAAAACCAGAACAAACATTGTCATTCCGTTCAGAAGCAACATGCGCCAAAGCTTTTTGCGAAGAAACGCTCATCATTCGCTGTTTGAATAACCTTGTTGGAAATGCCATCAAATATTCAGGGCAAGCATCTCAGATAGAAGTTTCTCTGGCTAATCATGTCAAAGATGGGCAGCAATTGATTTCCATGTCTGTATCCGACAATGGGCCAGGTATTCCAGAGAACAAGTTGGTCGATATTTTTGACCCGTTTACTCGCTTAGATGCATCAAGAGATAAGAAGCTTGGCGGCTATGGTTTAGGTCTCGCGATTGTCAAAGAATCCATGCGCATTATGGGTGGATCCGTTACGGCGAAAAATCGTGAACAAGGAGGTCTGAGTGTTACTTTGGTGTTCAAGCAGTAAGTATGGTTAAGTCTTATTAACTGTGATATTTATCACGTTATTGTGGCTCATCATCAGAGAGTACTTTACAAAAGTTTGCAAATGCAAAGAATGTAAATTTAATGCAAATGGTAATACTTATCACTTATATTCACCCGCGAAATAATTAAGAGGGAATCGCATTCAACAAGCATGTGACCCGAAAAATAATAATCGGAGTGAAAGGATATGTTTACTAAGAGCCATTTGGCGCTAGTGATCGGTGCGGTGTTAGCAACACCTGCAGTGGCGGACGTTCAAACAGACGAACATGTAGTTGTAGAAGGTCGAGAGTTCGGCTACAAGGCGGATACAAACAGTACAGCAATGCGCATGGAAATGACGCAGCTGGAAACGCCAGGACAAGTAGCGGTTATCGATGAAACGGTAATTGATGAGCAGCGTGCAAGTACACTTGGTGAAGTGCTACGTAGCGATGCAAGTGTTAGCGCGGGTGGTACAAGCCGTAACCGCGAACGTTTCTCTCTACGTGGTTTTGAACTTAGCAGTTCAGACGGTTTTCTTCGTGATGGCCGTCAACACTGGTCACACTACCGCCAGCCAATTGAGCTTTTAGAGCGTGTTGAAGTGCTTAAAGGTCCATCAGGCCTGCTATACGGTAAATCTGAGCCGGGTGGCTTGGTAAACATGGTTTCGAAAAAACCAACAACTCAAACACAAGCTAGTTTGAGTCAAGATCTAGGTTCGAATGATCACTCACGCACGGTGCTTGATGTGAGTGGCGCGCTAAATGATGCAGAGACACTGCGCGCGCGCGCAATTTTTGCCAAAGAAAGCTACGGCTCTTGGCGCAGCTACGGCGATGGTACCGAGCCAGAAACGGATCGTACGGTTGCGGGCCTAGTGGTTGAGTACGACATCACCGACAACTTTATGGTGTCAGCGCATTACGATCGCACGAAAGACGATGGTAGCGTGGATTCTGGTGCATACATTGTCGATGGCAAAGCGGTTCGCGGTGATAAGTACATTTGGGATGCGCAGTGGTCTGAAATTGATAACGATGTAGAAAACTATGGTATCGATATTAATGCTCAAGTGACTGACAATGTAAACGTAAAAGCAGGTTACAACCGCCAAGACTTTAAGCGTTTTGATGTGGAGTCTTACCCTAAATTTGATCAGTATGAAGAGCTCAATACGATTAAGCATCGAGGCAACGATCGCACCGATAATTGGGTGTTTGATACTGCATATATAGATGTGACGACGGACTTTACTTTGTTCGGTACGGAAAACACGTTGTTAGTGGGCGCTAACTACTTAGATTACAGTTATGATCGCTTTATGGCATTTCATAATGAGGCGAGTATTGCGCCAGGAGAAACGGTGCCTAAGCCTGGCTATCGTAGTTCGAAGAAATCACCAACAACTGAGTACGATACTTGGGGTATCTACGCGCAAAACATGATGACCATTAACGAGTCTTGGCAAGTACTTGCAGGGGTTCGTTATGATGAAAAGCGTGATGATGACCTGACAGAGAATCAAGTTTCTCCTAAGTTTGGTGTGATTTTCCACCCATCGACAAATGGCTCGGTTTACGTTCAGTATTCTGAAAGCTTTATGCCGCAAGGTGAAGTCAGCAGTGGTCGTGGCAAAACTTACGTGAACGATGGCGAGAAGCTAGACGCAGAGCGTGGTATCTCTTACGAGATCGGAACTAAGTGGGAACTGTTTGATCAGCGCTTATTTGTATCCGGTGCAGTGTTTGATATCACATTAGAGAACATCTCGCTGGATGTTGAAAGCGGCAAAGACGCGGGCGGTAATCTCCTACACAAGAAAACGCAAGGTGGTGAGCAAGTTCACAAAGGTGCTGAGTTAATGGCCCAAGGTTTTGTGACCCCTGAGTTGTCGCTAACCGCTTCTGCAATGTATTTGGATGCAGAGTTGACGAAAGCGGATAAAAAATTCGAGGGTAACCGCCCTGTAGATGTGCCAGAGTTCTCGGCAAGTCTATGGTCTAGCTACAAGGTTCAAGACAATACGAACCTAAACCTTGGTTTGATTTATGAAGGTGATCGCTACGGTGATGCAAAGAACACCTTCAAGAAAGATGGCTACGCTCGCGTTGATATGGGCGTGTCATACAAACATAAGTACGATGAAAACTTGGATATCATTGCTCGATTCAATGTAGAGAACTTATTCGATACCGACTACTTCGCAGGTGGCGGTAGCACGAATAGCGAGCAAAAAGGTGCGAGTGGGGTTGTGGTTGGAGAAGACCGCAACTACATGGCAACAATCCAGTTCAAGTACTGATAACAATTTGATTATTAAAGGGGAAGGGTAGTCTTCCCCTTTGGTCGTTTTTGGAACACAGAAATATAACTCGTATGAATCTAATGAAATCAAGTATCGCTCTGTTGATATCATCGGTTTTGATTCCCGCTCACGCGGCGAACTTAAACGATGCACAAGCTGTGCAGAGTAAAACAAACCAGTCGTCGGCGGTAAGCCAAAAACGTATTGATGCAAGCGCAGAAAAATCACTTACTCTAGAAGCTGAAATTGAGCAGCTGCAAGAGGAAGTCGGTAACTTGAAGATTTATCGCGATCATCTTGCAAGCCTTGTTGAGAGCCAAAATCAAGAAGTTGATAGCTTGAACGAGCAAATTGAGCAGATTGCTCAAACTCGTCAAGGTGTCGTGCCTTTGATGTATCACATGCTTGAGGGCTTAAAAGCGCTCGTTGCTAACGACAAACCTATACGCAAAGCGCAACGTGAGGAGCGAATTGCAAAGCTGGATTCCATGATGACGCGTGCAGACGTTGCGGATGCAGAGAAGTTTCGTCGTATTTTAGAAGCGTACCAAATTGAAATGGATTACGGCACCAAGCTTGGCGTTTACCAAGGCAAGATTAACCTGGGTGACAATGAAGCTGTGGAGGCGGACATTCTCTATTTAGGGCGTTTGTCTTTGGTAGCGCGTAGCTTATCTGGTGACACATTTTGGAGCTGGTCACAGCAACAACAAGCATGGCAGCAAGTGGGTTCTGAGCAAAAATCAGAGCTAGATAAAGCGTTCGCTATGGCGAATAAACAGATCGCGCCGAGTATGTTAACTCTGCCAGTGTCGTTAACCGCTGCGGAGGGCAAATAAATGATGAAAAAATGGTTATCGGTTGCACTAATCTCGACAGCCGCATTAATGCCTCATACAACTGTTGCTAGTGATGCATTGTTACAAAAGGCGCAGCAAGAAAATCGTCAACAGCAATCGCACAATGTCGCGCGTGAATCAGGTTTTAAGAAAACAGAGCAAGAGCTACAGGCTATAAAGAATAAATTGGCCGCAGAGCGAGCGGCTCTTCAAGCAGAAGCGGACTCATTAAGTGTTACTTTCGGTGAAAATGAAGCGGAACTGGCGCAGCTAGAAGAAAAGCTACGTCTAGAAACCGGGAGCTTGGGTGAGCTATTTGGCGTCGTTCGCCAGAACGCAAAAGAGCTAGAGTCAGAGCTCAAGAGCTCAGTAACGGGTGTTGATGCAAACTCATATCAGAAAGATATCGATGCTATTGTTGCAGCTAAATCACTGCCAACGTTGACCCAACTTCAGGCGATGTGGCGCAGCATGGAAGAACAAATCAAAGCAAGTGGTGAGATGGCAAACGTCTCTTTCACACTGCTAAATGGCGAAGGTCGTGAACAAACGGTTAATGGTGTTCGTCTTGGTTCTATGGCGCTGTTGGATGACACTGGCTACGTTAAGTGGAATGGTCAACGCGGAGATGCGGTAAACTATCTTCGTCAGCCTGAAAGCGGTCCAACAGCGAATACTATTTCCTCTGGTGACATTGATGCGCTTGTCATTGACCCGTCACGCGGCATTCTTCTTGAGCAGCTCGCAAACTCACCGACTTTGGCTGATCGCCTAAATGCAGGCGGCGTTGTCGGTAAAATCATCCTTGGTTTATTAGCTATCGGCCTATTGATTGCTCTCGTACGTGGTGCATCTCTGATGATTTCGCGCCAGAAAATCATGAAGCAACTGAAAACTCCAGCACAGCCAGGAGACAACCCTTTAGGTCGTGTGCTTGCGGTGTATCAGAAAGATAAGCATCGCAGCGTAGAAGCGTTAGAGCTACGTCTTTTGGAAGCCGTTGTTGATGAGCAAACCCACTTAGAAAAAGGGTTGTCGATGCTGAAGCTTCTTGCTGCGCTGGCCCCTATGCTTGGCCTACTTGGAACGGTAACGGGTATGATCGAAACCTTCCAAGTCATCACTCAATTTGGTAATGGTGATCCGAAAGTAATGGCGGGTGGTATTTCGATGGCGCTTGTAACTACTGTACTTGGCCTTGTTTCAGCCATGCCATTGTTATTGGCGCACAACGTATTGAGCTCTCAAGCAGAAAATATTCGCAGTATCTTAGAAAAGCAAGGTATCGGTTTAGTTGCAGAACAAGCTGAGCGTGATATGCCGAGCAACAAAAGTCACTCTAACACCTTAGCGGAGAACGCAGCGTAATGGAGCAGATCCTACTCAACACATTGGGTTTGATCAGTGAGGATTGGGCCACAACCTTGATGAGCTTTATGCAGCAAGGTGGTCAAATCCTATGGTGGTTAGCTGCCGTCGTGGCGGTGTGCTGGCTGTTGGTCATGGAGCGAGTTATTTATCTCACAACGGTTTTCCCGGGGGTAAAGAAACAGCTTTGTGAGCAGTGGCAAGAAAGATCAGAGCACCACTCTTGGTACGCACATCAAATCCGTGAAGGATGGATTGCAAAAGCGCAAATTGAACTGCGCCAAAACCTATCGACCATTAAGTTACTTGTGGCGGTTTGCCCAATGTTAGGGTTGTTAGGGACGGTGACGGGCATGATTACGGTGTTTGACGTAATGGCATCGCAAGGCAGCAGCAATCCAAAATTGATGGCTTCTGGTATCTCACTTGCTACGCTGCCAACCATGGCGGGTATGGTAGCAGCGCTTGCGGGCATGTTTATTCATGCTCGCCTTAGCAAAGTGTGTGAACGAAAAGCTATCCAGTTAGAACAATCTTTAAGGAGTCAAAAGTGAGACTCGGACGCAGACCTAACCAACAAGATGAAGCTCAAGTCGATTTAACCTCGATGCTTGACATTGTCTTTATCATGTTGATTTTCTTTATTGTTACCAGCTCGTTCGTGCGCGAGTCTGGCGTAGAAGTGAACCGCCCTCAGGCTTCTAATGTGGTAAGCCAAAAAGATGCGGGCATTTTTATCGCGGTAACGGCAGCAAATGACGTGTACATCGACAAACGAGTGGTTGATATTGAGCGTGTTGAGGCCTCTATTGAGCACCTGTTACTTGATCAGCCTGATGCTTCGTTAGTTATCCAAGCTGACGAGCATGCTTACAATGGCACTGTCGTGAAAGTGATGGACGCTGCAAAAGCGGCGGGCGTGAAAAACATCGCATTGGCGGCGGAGAAACCTTAATGGGCAGGCTGTTACTTGCACTACCAGCATCACTGTTAATTTCTGTGAGCCTGTTTAGCTTTATGGCGTGGATGGTTGATAAAGGCAACCAGCGTGCGCCAGAAGCTTCGGAAGCGGTTCGTTTTGATATGGTGATGGTAGAGAATGAAGCAGACGTGCAGCGCCGTCAACGTTCAGTGCCGGAGCAACCAGAACCACCCCAAGCGCCGGAGCCAATGGATCTGTCTCAAGCTGACACTCAAATGGAGCCAATGAGCCAGATGACGCCAGTCAGTGCTTTAGGTTTGAACACTGCCCTTGAAGGTATCGCGATCAGTGCGCCAAACTTGAAGGGAACAATGGGCAACCAACAAGCACTGCCGTTGTATCGTGTTGATCCTCGCTATCCAAGTAAGGCGCTGAAACGTAGAGTTGAAGGCTATGTCATTATGCGTTTCACGATCGATGCAACTGGACGACCAAAAGATATTGAAGTGATCGAGGCTGAGCCACAGCGTATGTTCGAAAGAGAAGCGATTCGTGCGCTTAAAAAATGGAAGTATCAGCCAAAAGTTGAGGATGGTGTGTCAATTGAGCAGTATGGACAAACCGCTAAAGTGGAGTTCAAGTTAGCCAAATGATGAAAAAATTCTTAATCGGTACGGTATTAAGCCTGAGTGCACTTTTAACCATTGCCAGTGAGTTAAGCCAATACACTGCCGCGAGAGTTCAACGAGCACACAACTTGGCTCAAGAGGAGAAGCTAAAAGAAGCGATTTCATCTCTTGAAGCTATGGAGCTTTCTCGTGGATATGACCAAGCTTATGTCGCTCGAATGTTGGGTATTTTTTACTGGCAGAATGAACAAACTCAAGCAGCAATTAAGCAACTTGAGTTGGCAGTCAATAGTGGTTTGCTACAAGATGAGCAAGCATGGCAAACCCGAAAAATGTTGGCCGATATACTGCTGAACGAGCAACGCTTTTCTAAGGCGTTACCTCATTACTATGCCTTGAGCAAAAACATTCCTAAAGGTCAAAAAGCGCATGAGCTATGGCTGCGTATTTCCCAATCTCATTATCAACTGAGTCAGTGGCAGAAAGTACTTTCAGCAATGGCTCGTTATGAGAAGTTTGGTCAGCCAGACAAGCTTGGCGCATTGTCGATAAAGCTTTCTGCTGAGCTAGAACTGAAAAAGTGGAAGCCGGCAATCTCGACCATCAAACGCTTGATCGCGATTGAACCTGAGCGAATTGAATGGTGGCGCCAGCTTGTTGCTCTTTACCCGCGTGTTGATGACAACAAACGTGCTCTGGACTCTTTGGCGTTGGCAAAACTGAAAGGGTTACAACTTAGCCAAGATGACTTAAAGCTGCTGGCACAATTGTACGCTAAACGAGGTATTCCTGAAAGAGCTGCGTTGGTGATGAACGAGCTAGAGGATGTAAACTCGAATAGTAAACTGAAAGCTCAGCAAGCGACGTATTGGCAAATGGCAAAAGAGTGGGAAGAGTCTATCGATAGTTGGCGTGTTGCTGCTCAGCTAGACCGACAGTATTACTGGAACTATTCTCAATTATTGGTGCAAGAAGGCCACTATAAAGATGCCCTTGCCGCGCTCGATAAGGTCAGAGGTCGTAAAGCGGATGTTGCACTTATCAAAACTCGTGCTTACTACAAACTTAAGCGGTTTGACGATGCGCTCGCTAATGCCAAAAGAGCGAATGAGATTAAACCGTCGAATCAGGCAAAAAGTTGGGTTAAGTATCTATCACAGCTACGCAAAGTAGAATCGACGCAGAACTCATAGCGAACATTTTTATTAAATACCCGAGCTCAGTCTCGGGTATTTTTTTGTCTAAAGTCATAAAGGCTATTTATTGTATGAGCTTTTCATAAAAGGCTAATGCATCAAATGGTCGGGAGAAAAAAGGGCTTTTCTCTATATATTCTTGATGTACCTTGCTCAGTGTTTCAAACTTTTCTCTCGATGTAGGTTCGATATGAAAAGTTAGGCTTTCAGTCGATTCTACAAGCTTTAATGTTGAGGTTCTTGAAGAGTTATTTTTTGCTATTAATAGATAATATGCTAGCTCTTGCTTCTCTTTTAATACACAAGCCTCAAAAGCTTTCTCGCTTAAAAACGGCAGAACAGGAGTTAATGCTTCTATATGCTTCTTTGAATACTCTAGGGTTTGTTTGTCAGGTGTATTCTGGTCTGCCATAGATTCGCACAGCTTTATCTTAGCACCATAATTATCGATAGATTGGCTTACGTTGTTAAACAAACTGGCTTCAAACTTTTCACTTGCGAAAGTGACACTTGAGAAAAGTGATAAGAGAATTATTCCAACATTCTTGTTCATATTTTTCCTTCTGAACTGCACCATAACGTTTGGCTAGCATCAGAAAATCTTCTCTATCTAACCCTACACTAACTTCTTAGCTTACCTTTTTAATCTAGCTTATCGATAGCTTTTAAGCTTTTCATTAAATATACATAAAGGCGCATTTTGGTGGAGTCTATCCCACTTTTTAGTATTGGAAATATCATTAAATTTTGAGTCATTAAAATCAATAGGGTTATTCTCTAGAGGGTAGGCAATTGGTCACTCATATTGGCGCAAATAGTTACAACATGCGCCAGCCAAGCTGAATTGAAAAAGTAAACAATGTAAATTAAATGCCAATACGAATGATTATCACCTAAATTATGCCCCACATTTATTGGTGATGATTGTTTCTATGTTGCTTAAAAGCAAAGGTGTTCAAACTTGGGCTCGCCGCCTACATATCTATATTTCGATGGCTCTTCTCTTAGTTACGCTGTTTTTTGCAATAACTGGTATTACCCTCAATCGCCCCGAATTATTTGAACGCCGTGAACCTATCATTCAACAACATACTCTTACGGTTCCACACTCAGTTCTATTCTCACATTCAGATACCTTTCAACCTAATCGTGAAGGGCTGGTGGCTTTCTTGACTAAAGAAACCGAGCTTCGCGGCACTCCCTCCGCACTAGATGTTTATACCGAAGTTGAGCAAGGTGAGTTGTTACTCGGAGAGCTGTCTATGGATTTTAAAGGCCCAGGTTATAACGCTACGGTCTTTATTGATATGACCACCGGTGCGGCAGAGGTTGAAACGACGCACTACGGTATTGTTGCGCTGCTGAACGATCTACATAAAGGACGCAACAGTGGTGGGATTTGGAAGTGGTTTATCGACGTCACTGCGCTTTTGATGGTGTTTTTTGTTCTAACAGGTGTGTGCTTATTACTGCCTAAGAAGAAGACGCTTAGAACGTCAATGCAATGGATGAGCTTTGGTACGTTACTGTCGCTCGTGATTTATTTTGTTGCTGTTCCATAACAGCTTTTTTAGAGAACACTTATGTTGAACACAGGAAGATTTTTCCGCCGTAATCACTTTTGTAAAGCCGCTTTGATCGCGGCTTTTGCTCCTTTCTCTCTTTCTGCGGCTCCTCTACCAGATAACGCGAAGATCGATTTCGAATTCGAACTTCCAAAGATAGACACTTCAATGTACGCACGCCCTTATGTGGCGGTGTGGGTTGAAAATGACCAGCGTAAACCGGTTAAAACCATTCAGCTATGGGTAGGAAAAGACGAATGGCTAAAAGACCTGCGCAGCTGGTGGAGAAAAGCGGGTCGTTATGATCGTGAACTTGTTGATGCGGTGACGTCTGCAACGCGCCCTGCTGGACAGTACCGTTTTTTCTGGGACGGAACCAATGATGCAGGAAAGCGTTTGGAGCAAGGAAATTACACGTTGTACGTCGAAGTTGTTCGTGAACATGGTGGGCGAAACTACTTACGTCAAAAAATAACGCTAGCGGACAGTGAAGTGCGCTATGAGCTTAAACCAACTCAAGAGACGGGTGTCATCACCGTCAATTATCAAGTTAAGTGATTAAAGGACACAACAATGAAAACCAAAATGAAAGCAGTGGCATTGGCGAGTGTAATGGCAATGGGATTGGCTGCAACAACCACCGCACAAGCGCATCCACGTTGGGTTCTGCCTTCTCACTTTACGGTTTCAAAAGAAGGAGGTGACTGGCTGACATTTGATGTTACTGCTTCTCACGGGACGTTTGTTTTTGATAAGCCTGCGGGTAGTGACCAAGCGTTCGTGGTGATGCCGGATGGCCGTTCTGAGCGTCCTAACTTTGTTGTTCGTGGTAAACGTCGTTCTATGTTTGATTTCTTTTTTACGGAAGAAGGCACGCACAAAGTCGCGATCAATAATCAGCCGAGCTACTACACCCAATACAAAGCGGGTCGTCGTGATACGGTGAAGTGGGCGCGAGCAAACAAAGCTGAGCGTGGTGATGTGCTTCCCGAGCAAGCTCGTGATGTGGTTACTCAACTAAGCTACACCCGAGCAGAAAGCTACATTACGGTTGGTATGCCAACGGACAAAGCGTTGGAGATTGAAGGCAAAATGCTGGAGATGAAACCGATCACGCATCCATCGGATATCATTGAAGGTGAACCAGTCACTTTCCAGTTTTTCTTCAATGGTGAGCCACAAGAGGGCGTCACAGCGGAGATCACACGTGAAGGCACCATGTACCGAAACCATCAAGAACAAATCGATGTGGTGAGTGATGAAGATGGCAAAGTGAACTTCACGCCAGAGGTCGCAGGGCGCTACTTAATGAAAGCGAACTACAAAGGTGAATTAAAAGATAATCCATTGGCGGATAAAGCGAGTGCCAATGTTCACCTTACGTTTGAAACTCAACTTAACTAATCGAATTAGGCTCAGCAATCGCTGGGCCATTTTGGAATCATCATGAATAACACTTCTCTTCTCAAAGCTGCTTTGCTTTTTTCTGGATTTGCTTCTTTTCACGCTGCTGCACACTTCCCTCTGATGAGTTGTCACTTGGCGCAAGATAAAGTGATTTGTGAAGCGGGCTACTCGGATGGATCGACAGCGGTCGACTACGATGTCGAAATGTACGATTACGACGACAATCTGATCGCCAAAGAAAAAACAGATAAGCGTTCCATCGCAGAATTTACTCACCCTGAAACAGATTTCTATTTGGTATTTGATGCCGGACATGAAAGCCCGGTGGAAGTGGATATCGTTGAGCTGAAAGAGAAATGAGTGTACAGAAAGTTCGCCCTGATGATGGTAACCGAGAAGGAAAGTGGGTCGCACTGACAATCGCAGCGATTCTCAGTTCAGCAGCCATACTTATGCCCTACCATCAGGTTGCGACTGAAAAGCCAGACATACAGGCTCATCAAGTTTTAATCACGGACTTACATCAAAACGAGTTGGGTTTGATCGCTGAACTTAAGCTTGCTCATGAAGAGATTCGTGATTTGCAGCTAGAAACTGGAACTTGGCCTGAGGTCTCTGACATGGAGGCGATTTGGATTGCTCCATTCGTGAAAGACCAAAACTGGAAGCGTAAAGGTTCTCATCAGTGGCAACGAATTGATGACGGTGTCTACATTGGCGTGAAGACCAGTGCCCAAGGCTCTGCTTCCATGCTGTTGGATAGCCGCAGTTCTCAAGCTGATATTTGGTTTAATGATTCTAGCCGATCGTTAAATGCGGAGGTACTAAGCGATCTAGCAAAACGCCGCCAGCATGGCTGGCAACAAATCGTTCTGTCAGATTCCTCTTCTTCCCATTCTCACGCCCATTAAGACAACATAATTGATAACTACTATGATCAAACGCTCTCTTTTACGTCGTATTCTTACAGCCACCGCGTTATTGACGGTGTCTTCTACTGGCTTTGCTGCCGATAAACTCAGTATTGGTATTACGCTTCAACCTTATTACAGCTATGTTAAAGCCGTTGTTGGTGAGAAGGCGGACATCGTTCCTTTGGTTGATGCCGGTTTTAATCCTCACAACTATTTGCCACAACCTAATGATCTTAAGCGCTTAAATGAAATGGACGTAATAGTGATCAATGGTATTGGTCATGACGATTTTGCACTGAAAGTGATCAAGGCTTCTCAGCGTGATGATCTCGTGGTTATCGAAGCGAACAAAGAAGTGCCTCTGTTACCGGCGATGGGGCAGTCAGTTGGTCAAGGTGCAGTGAACCCTCACACCTTTGTTGGTCTATCGACCACTATTCAAAAGGTTTACACCATCGCGAGTGAGCTAAGTAAACTGGACCCAGACAACGCTACTTTTTATCGCCAAAATGCTCGTAAATACGCAAAAACATTTCGCCTGATGAAGCGTGATGCAATGTTGTCTCTTGGTGAGTTGGACACGGCTGGTATGAAGGTGGCGACAACCCACAATGCTTACGGCTATATCCTTCAGGAGTTTGGTGTTGACGTCGCAGCTGTTATTGAGCCTGCTCATGGCGTTGAACCAAGTGCCAGTCAGTTGCAGGAAACGATTGAGAAAATTCGTGAATCGGGCATTGATGTGCTGTTTTATGAGCTCAATATGCCGAACCGTTTTGTTGATACCATCGAAGAGGCGACTGGGGTGCGGCTTTATCGCTTTTCTCATATGACTCACGGTGAGTATGAGGCTGATAAAGTCGAGGTTGAGATGCGAGATAACGTGGAAACGCTCATTGAAGCAATGAAGTTTGTTGCGAGCAAGCGAGCAGGGGAAAAGGCGTAATGACAGGTCCTTCCGTTTCCTTAAATAACGTGGGCCTGAAATACGCCGACAATATTATTTTGCAGAACATCAGCGCTGAATTCGAGAGCGCGAAATGCCACGTTATCATGGGGCCGAATGGTGGTGGGAAAACCTCTTTGCTTCGTTCGATACTTGGGCTAACACCATTTTCGGGAAACATTGCACTCAATTGGCCAGAACCATCAGCAGCATCGGGGAAGATAGGATATGTGCCACAAAAAGCGATGTTTGAAGCAAGCCTCCCGTTAACCGTGATGGATTTTGTACTGCTTAACCAAACTCGTATCCCTCTATTTTGGCGACGTAAAACTAAACAAACTCAACATGCCCTGGCCCAGCTGGATCGCGTGGGTATGGCAACGCGTAGCGACCGTCGTATGGGGCAACTCTCTGGCGGTGAACAACAGCGTGTTTTGTTTGCGCAAGCTTTACTGGATGAGCCCAATTTATTGGTTTTAGACGAACCTACAACTGGGATGGACGAGCAAGGTGTTCGGTACCTTGAAGGTTTGATTCATGAAGTCGTTGGAGAAGGCAAAACGGTACTGGCAGTACACCATGACGTGACCGCAGTGCGCCGTTTAGACGCGCAGGTCCATGTCGTAAATCGTCAAATTGTGGCGTCAGGGCACCACTCAGATTTGTTAAGTCCTGATCGTATAGAAACATTATTCAAGCACTACACAGCAAAAGTGGAGGCTGCATAATGGATTGGTTACGAGAGTTAGCGGTTAGCGGCGTTGAAGCTGGATGGTTAAGCGATAGCTTTTCTTATGCCTTCATGGTGAACGCAATTGTGGCTGCGTTGATATTAGGACCATTACTTGGTGGTCTTGGGACATTAGTCATCGCCAAGCGACTGGCTTTTTTCTCTGAAGCGGTTGGGCACGCTGCGCTTACCGGAATCGCGATTGGTGTGTTGCTCGGTGAGCCGCCAGAGAATCCGATCATCGGCTTGTTTAGCTTTTGTATGATTTTTGCGCTGTTGCTTCACTTTGTTCGTAATCGTACCAATGTACCTTACGATACACTGGTTGGGGTTTTTCTTGCACTAGCGTTAGCGGTTGGTGCTGCGCTGTTAATGTACGTCGCTCGTAAGATCAACATTCACATGTTGGAGAACGTGTTGTTCGGATCGATCTTGACTGTGACGGACAACGATATCCTTATTTTAGCGATCAGTTGTTTGATCATATTACTGCTTCTTATTCCTACGTTTAATCGCATTTTGCTGACTTGTATCAGCCCGGATATTGCACGTGTACGCGGCTTTAATACCAGCTTTTATGATTACTTATTTGTCATGATGATCACCTTGGTCACCATCGCCGCGGTAAAGATTATTGGCGCGGTATTGGTTGGTGCATTGCTACTGATTCCTGGTGCAACGGCTAGGTTATTGACTAAACGCATGGGCAGTTTCGTTCTCCTTTCTTCTTTATTGGCAACCATTGCGTGTTTAGTCGGAACCATACTGCCGATGGAGCTTGAGCTACCAGTGCCATCAGGCGCATCCATCATCATTGTTTCTGCGGCCTTTTTCCTAACTGCAACGGTTTACCGAATTATCCAAAAAGCGTAACCCTTTTTATAAAGTAATGAACATGAAGATAAAAAAATTAGCGATAACTTTTGGTTTGGTTATAGCGACGACACTTCCATCGTTGGCAAGCGCCAAAGACATTTTAACCAGCACTCCCGTCACGTACATGTTGTCTGAGCAACTCATGAAAGGTACAGGGATAGAGACTCAGTATCTGCCTCCAAAGCGTTACGGCGTTGAGCGTCTTGAGAACTGGTTCGCAAATAAAGGTACAGAGCAAGTTAAGCAAGCGGGTCAAGCCGCGACGGTTGCTATTACTCTTGGTGCGATTTGGAAACAAGACCCGACTTATGTTTACGCTCGACAGGGCAACATTCACTTGATTGAAATCGATGCATCGCAGGCCATTTCTCCTAGAGCTCAAGGAGTTGCAGCACTGACATTGGAAAACGGGTCAACATCGAAGTACGCGTGGCTGAACCCTACAAACTTAATCCGAATGGCGGGCATTGTTGGAGAGGATCTACAACGTGTATATCCTGAACACCAAAAGGCGATTCAAACGAATCAACAGGCTTTTATGCTCAATGTGCGTGAACTGATCAACCAACAACAGGCAGAGATCTTCGATAAAGGCATCGATTCAGTGGTACTGATGAGTGAGTCACTAGAGGACTTTGCCTCTGGCAACCAATTGTTTGTGGTTGGGCGCGAATTTAAGCCAGAACTCGAGTGGACAGAAGAAGACAAATTATCTTTAAAAGCTCAGTTTGAACAAGATAAAACGCTATGGTTAGTGACGGATAAACGACCGTCGAAAACCTTGACATCGCTTATTAAACCGAGTCGTATACTGCAAATTGATGTTATTGACCGCTGGGGCAGTAAGGGTATCAAAACTGAGAAGCCACTCGCACGTTGGGAGATGTGACACGTAAAAAGCCACAGATTTTATGATGGGGAATGAAAAGTTCCCTATTTTTTTGTGACTTAGTTCAAAATGTGAGCATTAATACCACTGGTTGCATAAGAAAGTGTTTGTTTCATTTCTATTTCATTACTACTTTGTTATGTGTTCGTTGCGATTGATTCGGATTTAATCTGTCTCTAAGCGAACCGGTACAAACAACTATACGGATGTTAACAATGAAAATGAAAACTCTAGCCGTTGCAGTTGCGGCACTAGCATGTGGTTCACAGGCCTTCGCAGCAGAAGTTTATAACAGCGATGGTACATCTTTATCGATCGGCGGTCACGTTTCAGTTGGCGTGGGTGAGTACTACGAGGAAGATGTGAAAGTTCATCAAGTGTCTCCACGTATTAACGTCGCGGGTAAGAAAGACATTGGCAACGGTATCACTATCGACGCTAAAGGTGAATGGGCGCTTAACTACCTAAATGGTGGTGAACAGTCATTCAAAACTCGTCTAGGTTACATCGGTGCAACTCACGAGCAGTACGGTCGCCTTGTTGCAGGTACTCAATGGTCACCTTACTACGATGTCGCTGGTGTTGCGGATCTACCAATCGCGTTTGCGAACGACTTTTTGTACGACAACCACGGCAACCTAGGCTCAGCTCGTGCTGATAAAATGCTTAGCTACCGTAAAGGTTTTGAATTTGGTGAAGGCTTTGCTTTCAACCTAGGTCTAGGTTGGCAAGGTGAGCAAACTTCAGATGCAACAACATACGAGCAACGTGGTCAAGTTGCACTGAGCGGTTCTGTAGCTGGCTTTGGCCTAGGCTACGTATACAGCGGCGGTGATGTTAAAAACGCGACTCTAGGTACTAAGAACGCTGAATCACACCTATTCTCTGTAAACTACGGTCAGTACGGTTCAGGTCTATACGCAGCAGTAGTATACGGTATGAACGATTACTTCTACGAGATGCGTAAAGAGACTTCTCAAATTGAAGCTCTTTTGGCATACGGCGTGAACGATTGGACATTCAGCGTTAATTACGAAGGCGTAGAAGACGAAGAAGACAACAAGACAGTTTCAAGCGAAACTGCGCTACAAGCAGAGTACGCTGTAACTCCTGCTTTCGTAACGTTTGCTGCTTACCAGTTTGACCTAGGTAACGATTACACTAGCGAAGAGAACGACTACTGGACTCTAGGTGCTCGTTACTACTTCTAATAAATAGGCCAGTTTCTACTGCCTAAACACATTTATTGTGTTAACGCCTACTCGTTGTGAGTAGGCGTTTTTCTTTCTGCTTTCCGTTGGCTATAAGAGACACTGGTAATGATGTGCTTAGGTACCCCAACTCTCTGTTTAGAGAGCGCGTCTATAAAAAATGCCCGCAAGTTGCGGGCATTTTTGTTGTTAGAGATGCAGTTCAATTGAAACGATTATTTTTTATCGAGTAAATCGAGGAAGAACGCATACTCTAGCGCATCTTCTTTTAAGCGTTTAAATCGACCAGATGCGCCGCCGTGTCCGGCTTCCATATCGGTTTTGAACAACAAGACGTTATCGTCTGTCTTCATTTCACGAAGTTTGGCGACCCACTTCATTGGTTCAAAGTACTGTACTTGAGAGTCGTGCAAGCCAGTCGTTACCAACATGTTTGGGTAGTTTTGCGCCTTGATGTTGTCGTAAGGCGAGTAACTCAACATATAGTCATAGTATGTTTTGTTATTTGGGTTACCCCATTCATCATATTCATTGGTGGTCAATGGAATTGATTCATCGAGCATAGTGGTTACCACGTCCACAAACGGAACATGAGCGCCGATACCGCGATACAGTTCTGGTGCCTGGTTGATGACAGCCCCCATTAAGAGACCACCTGCAGAGCCACCAACAGCGAAGACTTTATCTTTCGCGCCGTAGCCTTGTTCAACCAAACCTTTAGTTACATCAATAAAGTCGTTGAATGTGTTTTGCTTGGTGAGTTTTTTACCATCCTCATACCAAGGACGGCCAAGCATTTCAGATCCACGGATATGAGCGATGGCGTAAACAAAGCCGCGGTCTAATAGACTCAAACGTGTCGAGCGGAAAGTTGGCTCAATGGTTGCACCATAAGATCCATAACCATATTGGTAGAGTGGATTCGTACCATCCTTCTTAAATAAGTCTTTACGATACACCAAAGAAACGGGTACTTCTTTACCGTCACGGGCTGTAATCATAATGCGTTCTGATTGGTAATTGTCAGGATTAAAATCACCAAGTACAGGTGTTTGCTTCATGATTTCTGACTCGCCCGTTTTTAGATCGAAATCGTAGTAGGTTCCTGGAGTGGTTAAACTGCTGTAATAAATACGAACTTTCTCGTTATCCAGCTCTAGGTTACCTGTCAAATAGGCAGCAAACGCATCGTCATTAAATGTGAGGGGGAATTCTTTTCCTGTTGAAAGCTGACGTACAGTGACGCTTGCTAGGCCGTTAGAGCGCTGCTCATAGACGAGGTGATCATCGAATAGCTCGAAGTCGACAAGTTGAGTGTTGTCGTCTGCGGCAATCACGTCTTGCCACTTAGAGCGATCGTGCATCTCTTCTTGCTTAACTTTCATCAAACGGAAGTTCACGGCTTGATAGTTGGTATAAATGTAATACCAATCGCCTAGCTTAGAAATGCTGTATTCAATGCCATTTTCACGAGGATAAAAAGGCTTCGCCTTTGCTTTAGGGTTGTTCGCATCGATGATGGAGACGCCGCTGGTTTCTGTACTGGAATGCCAGATATAAATATCTTCGCCATCTTTGCTTTTGCTTAGTGAGGTGTAATAGGCGCTGTCGGTTTCTTCAAAAATCAACTCATCACTGCTTTGTGGCGTGCCTAAAACATGACGATACACTTGGTAGCCCAGCAAGGTCTGTGGATCTTTTTTGATGTAGTAAAAGGCGTTGTTATCGTTCTGCCATGCAATCGCGCTTGAGGCGCCTTCGATTTCATCTTGTAGGTAATTGCCTGTTTTCAGGTCTTTGATCTTAAGAGTGTAAACGCGGCGGCTTAATGTATCTTCGCCATACGCTAGTAAGTTTTCATTCGGACTAACGTACAAGCCGCCAATACTGAAGAACTCATGTTCTTTTGCAAGTTCATTGACATCTAAAATGACTTGCTTGTCTTTGCCTGCAAAGTCTTTAGCTCGAAGGTGAACTTCGTATTCGTTATCTCCGGTCACTTCACTTGAGTAGAAGTAGTTGCCTTTACGCACAGGAACGGAGTTGTCGTCTTTTGCTATGCGACCTTTAATTTCTTCAAATAGTTCATTTTGAAGAGCTTCAGTGTGCTTGAGAACGGTTTCCGCATACTGATTTTCTTGCTCTAGGTGCTGCAAAATTTCCGGATCTTTACGTTCGTCGTCACGCATCCAGTAGTAGTTATCAACGCGAGTATCACCATGAATAGTCATCGCGTGAGGGACTTTTTTCGCAACCGGAGCTTGAGTTTGTTGAGCAACGATCTGTGATTGGGAGTATTGAGTCATGCTGGGAGTTCCTTGATTGCTGCATCCGGCGACAAGCGCGACCGAGACGGCCAACGTAGTTAAAGTGAAACGCATCTGTTTTTGTCCTTATTATACACCCAAGTGGCCTCATCCTGAGGGCTGGGCTTTCATTTCGTTAGTGGTTTTCAGTTGTCCATTCTTTGTTATGGGGTGTGCCGAAAAAGTGAGAATTCTCAATATTTCCGAGTTGGCTACTCAATTTGAAGGGAGCTGAAAACACATTGTGTAAGCAGCTGTTATTTTTAACAAATATCAATTCGAAAGTTAAATCATTCTCATCGGTAAATCGATATAGTGTGATATGAAAAAAGGGACACACTAGTTTAGTGTGCCCCTTTTGGATTTTGAACGTTAGTCGATAATGATCAGATGACTTGCGGCACTTCGTTTGAGTGGTTGTGCGCTCGATTTACCCACATGAGCCCAAGCACTGCAATTACCGACATTGCCATCATCAAAACACCTAGTGGCATCTGGTTATGCGCTGGAAATAGTGATGCAAGCAAGGTCGCAATACCTGCTCCCAAGTTTTGCATGCCACCCAATGTCGCGCCAGCTGTTCCTGCATGATATGGGAATGGCGCAATTGCTCCGGTTGTTGCTGCTGGGAATAGGATACCCGCACCCAAAAAGTACACGGTTGCGCCACCAACCAGCGTTAACGCCGTGGTTAAACCAAACAAGCCAGGGATGAGCACAATAGCAGAGCCAACAAAAATCGATACCAAGCCCACATTTAAAGCACGACGCTCAGAGCGACGCTGCGCGATGTAGCTAGATAAGCCGGCACCCACCAAGTAACCCGGGATCGGTAAGATAAACAGTAAACTTACCGTTGTTGCTGGTAATGCCAATACACCACCTAGCAATACCCCAGCTGCTGCCTCGAACACACCTACGCCAGCAAACGTCGCAACTAGGCAGATCAAAAAGCCTTGGAAGCGGCGGTCAGACAAAACGTGTTTGTAGCTTTTGGCTACTGGTTCGAACTTGCGTTTCTCTTTTGGTAGCGTCTCCATCATGCTGGTCATCATGGTAATCACCACTGCAATGCCAAACAGCGCTAAGAATAGGTAGCTAGAGCGCCAGCCAAACGCTTCGGTTAAGTAGCCGCCAAGCACGGGAGCCAACAATGGTGAGAAAATCACACACATGCTGATTAAGCTATTTGCTCTGTGTAGCTCAGAACCTTCAAAGCAGTCGCGAGTCAGAGTACGTGACATCGCACCACCGCAGCCAATACCTAAACCTTGGATGAAACTACCAATCAAGAACCATTCAAATTGGTGTGAAAAGAGCGCCACCAATGTACCTACGATGTAGATAAGTAGGCCTGCTATGATGATTGGCTTGCGACCTAAGCGGTCCGATAGCGTACCGTACACGAATTGCGATAAGCCATATGGAATTAGGTAACAAGCCATCACAGCTTGAAGTGATGACGCAGACACCAAAAAACTCACCCGCCATATGACCGATTGAAGGCACGTACATTGTTTGGGTCATTTGACCCACGGCAGTCAATATTGCGATTAAAAAGGTAAGTTTCGCTAATGGAAACGAAGCAGACATTTGCGTATCTCTCCAAAAAATTTAAGACGTAAAAACCCTTAGCGCTCTAATGCAGAGTGCCAACAGACTTTTGGTGTTACGGGGCTATTTGCGCGAGATATTAGTCTTTTCGTGTACAATTAGCAATCGAAAAGTGTGAAGTTGAGCAAGATAAAAATCTATAATATGGATTAGAAAAACTAATCTTAATTTGCGTTCGGAAACAGGCTGCTTTTCTTTGTTGAATTACGTTAAATCTCTTATTTGTTGTGAATGTAAACCCACTTATAAGTTATTGGTTTTTATGGTTAAAACCGAGGGGAGAAGAATTGTTTTGGTTAGCCAGAGCAAGACATGGTTCGAACGAAGAAAAGACTAGAGAAGGCACCATGAATAAAAAGGGAGCCGAAGCTCCCTTAGAAATGATTATGTTTATTCGCGGCCAGATGCGTATGCGTAAAGCATTTCTAGCGCGATGGTTGCTCCCGCTAATGCGGTAACATCACTGTGGTCGTACGGAGGCGATACTTCTACAACATCCATACCCACAATATTCATACCGGTTAAGCCACGAATGATCTTCAATGCTTTGTCTGAGTTCAAGCCACCACAAACGGGTGTACCTGTTCCTGGTGCGAAGGCTGGATCCAAGCAGTCGATGTCAAAAGTAACATACACTGGCTTGTCTGCGACGGTGCGACGAATCTCTTCTAAGATCTCGTTCACCGACATGTCATTCGCTTGCATCGCATTAATCACATTGAAGCCGTGATCTTGCTGTTTGTATTCAGTACGAATACCGATTTGTACTGAGTTCTTCGCAGAGATCAAACCTTCTTTCGGCGCATGGTAGAACATTGTACCGTGGTCGTATGAACTGCCATTTGCGTAGGTATCCGTATGAGCGTCAAAGTGAATCAGAGCCATTTGACCATGATGCTTCGCGTAGGCACGCAGGATAGGCAGTGTGATGAAGTGGTCACCGCCCAATCCCAACATGGTTTTACCGCTTTTTAGAATTTCACTGGTTGCCGCCTCTAGACGGTAAGTGAAATCTTCCGCATCACCACAGTCAAACACGAGATCGCCCGCGTCGATCACTTTCAGCTTATCCAATACGTTGAAGTCCCAAGGGAACTTCTTACCTTCCCATGCCAAGTTGACTGAGGCACGGCGAATCGCATCTGGACCCATGCGCGCGCCTGGACGACCAGATGTAGCCATGTCCAGAGGAACCCCTAGCACCACAACGTCTGCGTCTGCCGATACCGGATTACGAATGTACGGTAGACGTAAAAACGACATAGAGTTGGAGTAAAGCGAATAATCGGTTTTAGTAAACAAATCATTCATATCAGAAGTCCTCTAAATAGGTGTATCCCGCTAGACCTTGTTCTAGTTCTGCTAGGATTTGTGCTTGTTCATTGGCTTCAACTCGTTGGGAAACCAATTGTTTGTAATTGTCACGAATCGCATCCACGTCGATATGAACGTAGCGCATCATGTCTTCTACACTATCACCTTCATTGATGTAACTGATCTCAAATTGACCGTGTTCATCAACATTGACTACTGCACTGTGGGTGTCACCAAATAGGTTGTGCATGTCACCAAGGATTTCTTGGTATGCGCCTACTAGGAAAAAGCCCATTAGGTATGGTTTGTCTTTGCTCCAAGCTGGTACAGGTAGCGTGCTCTCGATGCCTTGACCATCAACGTAGTGATCGATCGCGCCATCAGAGTCACAGGTGATGTCCAACATTACCGCACGACGCTCTTCCGCATCGCCAAGGCCAGAAAGTGGTAGAACAGGGAACACCTGATCAATACCCCAAGCATCTGGTAGAGATTGGAAGAGAGAGAAGTTCACGAAGAACTTATCTGCAAGACGTTCGCTCAACTCGTCCAGAATCGGACGGTGGAAGCGATTCTTAGTGCTCATCTTGCGGCTTAGTTCGAAGTAAATGCGCAGTGACAGTTGTTCTGCCCACGCACGTTGCTCCAAGTTAAGCACGCCAGTTGCGAATTGAGAGTGTACCTCTGCCAAATCACTTTGGGTATCGTTGTAGATCTCAATTAACGCACGAGCGTCTGTACCATCTTGTAAGTTTTCCCAGTTTCGCCACATGTTTTGTAGCAAAAGTGGAGCATCTGCGCCAAGTTCATGCACTTCTTCCGGTTGGTATGTTTCTGTACCAATTACGTTAGAAATCAACACAGCGTGGTGCGCTGTCAGTGAACGACCGGATTCAGATATGATCACTGGCATCGGTTGTTCGTATTGCTGACACACGTCGCCCACTGTGTTGACGATATTACGTGCGTACTCTGCAAGGCCGTAGTTCATCGAGTTCGATGATTGGCTGCGTGTGCCGTCGTAGTCGACTGCCAAACCGCCGCCCACATCGAAGTATTCGATGTTTGCACCCAGTGCGCGCAGTTCGCAGTAGAAACGTGCAGACTCATTCACACCATTACGTACGTCACGGATGTTTGCCATCTGTGAGCCAAGGTGGAAGTGAACCAGTTGCATCGCATCTAGGCTGCCTTCGCGTTTCAGACGTTCAATAACGCTAAGCACTTGCGATGCAGACAAACCAAATTTCGATTTTTCACCGCCACTTGCTTGCCATTTCCCCGCACCTTGAGAGGCGAGGCGAATGCGCAAACCAAGGCGCGGTTTTACGCCCAAGCTTTTCGCTTCTTCTAGCACCAGATCCAGCTCAGAAAGCTTCTCTAGTACGATGAATACTTTGTGGCCTAGCTTTTCACCGATCAGTGCAAGACGCACATACTCACGGTCTTTGTAGCCGTTACACACGATCACGGAGCTGCCTTGTTGAGCCAATGCAAGTACTGCCAACAATTCTGGCTTGCTACCCGCTTCAAGACCAAGCTGTTTGGTTTCTAGTTGAGCTTGGCTCGCTAGAATTTCATCCACCACTTCACGTTGTTGGTTTACTTTAATTGGGTACACCAACAGGTATTTGTTTGGATATTGGTATTCTTCAATTGCTTGGTTGAAAGCGTGGCAAATTCCATGCACACGTTGGTGCACGATTTGCGGGAAGCGCACTAATACAGGCAGATTTAACTGCTTCGCTTCTAGCTCATTTACAATGGCACTGAAAGGGATTTGATGTGCACGATCACTACGAGGTGATACGTAAACCTCGCCTTGGTCATCAATACCGTAGAAACCTTGGCTCCAGTAGTGAACGTTGTAGTCCGCGCGGATGCGGTCTAATTTAGTTGCTTTTTCCAACTCGATTCTCACAAAAATGTACTTAAGTCCTTAATTAATTAGAAGGAAAAGTACAAAAAAGCAAATCATGAGGCATTAACCTCATACCCTGACACGAACTCCGTGTGCGCGCATTAACGGATAAAAGTGCCGCTGAGTCTAATGATTAAAATCTATCATCTCGATTATGATTTCTTGTCGTGCGCTGATGTGAACATTTGTTTACCAGAGCGTCCATTCAGCTGTTATAGTTGGTCTGACCAGCATGGAAGCGGTCATGAAAAATCTCACTCAAATAAGGACATATTTTGCAGCTGCACAGAATTCAGGGATACATTCAGACCATGTATCTCGCCGAATATCCCGATAAATTAATGTTGCTTGATGGTGCAAGTCGAGCAGATATTCCTCACCTTAAAGATTTTATTGAACATCAACTCCATCGTCCTTTTTCTGACCTAAAGTTGGTCGTTGTAACTCACATGCATCCAGACCACGCTGGTGGCGCGCACAAACTGCGTGATTTAACTGGATGTAAGCTATTGGCCGCAAAGCGAGAGAGCCAATGGTATAGCGGTATAGACGGTTGGCTAATGCATTTGACCGATTTGATGTTGGCACGCTGGATGGCGAATCGGATGCGTAAACCAAAGCAAAACCTGTGGTATTCGCGCAAGTTAAAGCCAGATATCGAACTCATCGATGGAGAGTGTATTCCGGGGTTTGATGATTGGCAGGTACTAGAAACGCAGGGACATACCGATAGAGATTTGTCGGTTTATCATTCTGAACAAGATGTATTGTATGTGGCGGATTTGATGGTGCAAGTTAAGAAACACCTGATTGCGCCGTTTCCCATATTTCATCCAAACCAATATCGCCAATCATTAAAGCGTGTGTTTGAGATGGAGCCGCAATGTTTGCTTTTGGCGCATGGGGGAGAGGTGACTTTTGATGAGAAAGCGTATCAGCACATTCTGCATACTGCGCCGACTAAGCCGATGACCCATTGGCGCGTCACAAAGGTTAAAGCGAAGGGATTGTTGTTTGCGCTATTTCGCAGGAAGTAGACGAAGATAAAGCCAGATGAGTGATGCTCAACAAAGACGCTCGATCACTCATCTGAAGCTACGGGGTTAAGATGCCAATAAATGAGATTGGCTAGGGTCGACCAGCACTTTGTCTGCCATACCCTGACGGCCTAACAACATCATGTAAGTCATTTTTTCACGGTTGGTCAACGTAATGTCGATTGGCCATTGTTTGTCACCCATGCGCAGCATGGTAGTGATAACGCAGCGATGCTCAAAGGTACCGTTTGAAGATTTCACTTTACGGTTTGCCTTTAGCTTCGCTGTGCAGCGAACCACTTGTTCTAAATGATAAACATCCGGGTGTAGATCGAATGCAACGTAAGACTGACCATCTTTTTCAAAGCAATCAATGTTATCTACATGCAATGAAGAGGTTTGTGCGCCCGTATCAATGCGCGCTTCAAGGTGAGTAATCCCTAACTCAGGTAAGCAAATAGCTTCGGCGTTCCCAATGATCATTTTCTGATTCATAGTGTCATCCTAGCGATGAGTAATACGAGAGCCTACTGAGCAGGCTCTCACTCAAACAATTATCAACCTTTACCACGAGTACGGTTTGCGTGTGGTTTTGCGTTTTTCTCGATAAAGTCGAAAATCATACCAGCAACGTCTTTTTCTGTAGCGAGCTCGATACCTTCAAGACCTGGTGAAGAATTCACTTCCATTACCACTGGGCCGTTTTTAGATTGAAGGATATCTACACCGCATAGGTTTAACCCCATGACTTTTGCCGCGTTAATCGCAGTAGCGCGCTCTTCTTTGCTTAGTCGCACTAACTGTGCAGAGCCGCCGCGATGTAAGTTAGAGCGGAACTCGCCTTCTTTCGCTTGGCGCTTCATCGCTGCAATCACTTTATTACCGACAACAAAGCAACGTATGTCTGCGCCTTTAGCTTCTTCGATGAACTCTTGCACCATGATGTTTGCTTTCAACCCCATGAATGCTTCGATCACGCTTTCTGCTGCTTTGTTGGTTTCAGCAAGCACAACACCGATGCCTTGAGTTCCTTCTAGTAATTTAATCACTAGAGGTGCGCCACCAACATTTTTGATCACGTCCTGAATGTTATCAGGGTGGTGAGCAAAGCCAGTGCGCGGCAAGCCGATGCCTTTACGCGATAACAGTTGCAACGAGCGTAATTTGTCACGAGAGCGGCTGATCGCGACCGATTCGTTGACACAAAATGTGCCCATCATTTCAAACTGACGTACAACCGCGGTACCGTAGAATGTGATGGATGCACCGATGCGAGGAATCACAGCGTCGTATTGTGGCAATTCTTCACCCTTATAGCGGATCTTAGGGTTGTTGCTCGTAATGTCCATATAACAGTGCAGAGTATCGATGACGTCTACTTGATGTCCACGCTCTTCACCTGCCTGTTTTAGGCGCATGGTTGAATATAAATTCTCATTACGAGAGAGAATAGCAATACGCATGGCAATTCCTTAGTAAGTCAGTACCAAATTAAAAATATAAGTATAGAGTATAGAATGCAGCAGGTATGTGATATTTAGGTGATATTACCTACTGACTTCAACGATTTAGATGTGTGGTTGGACAACCACTTCGTTAGAGGTGCGCACCTTAGGTTATTTTCTCGCGAGAAGAAAACGAAAAAAACTCGTCGTTACGACAAAAATAATTTGTTGAATCATCGGGCACTCTCAGCGTCGTAAGCCGGAAGTTGTCTGTGGACTTTTTTAAGCAAACGGATTACGACGAGTTTAAAACGTTAGGCTATTCTGTAGTTTGTTTTGAGTTTGTGATGACGTCCAATAACACATCTTTAATTGTTTGATAGCGCAGTGGCAGAACACGGCTGCGTTTGCGAACTAAAAATAACTCTTCACACACGGTGTTTTTCAGTTGTGCGATGTGCAAGGTATCTTTTTGTGGGAAATTGTCGACAGCACTTTGAGGCAGTACGGTGAAACCGAGTCCTTTACTCACAGGTAGTAAAATTTGGCTTAATTGATTCACGTAGCCGGATAATGGTAAATCGCTCATCTTAATTTCTTGGAGATCTTGTTCCGCGCATTGGTCAAAAAACAGCGTCATGTAGTGCTTGGCATCAGGATGGGCAATGACACCACAGTCGTGCAAGAGTTGTGGTGTTATCTGCTTTTCGCGGTATTGATTAGGTAGGACTAAGCACAACTGCTCCTTACCAATTCTTTCACTGTGAAATAAACCTTTGTGAGGAACATCAGTTACGATACCAATATCAATGCTTCCTTCCGTTATTGCATTGAGAATCGAGTGATTGGGTGCGGCTTCTAAATGCAGCGATAAGCCTGGGTGCTGTTTTTGCTTTTCTAAAAGAGGGCCATACAGCATCAATGCCATTGCGCCAGAACAGGCCAGTTTACAGTGACCTGAAAATGCATCATCAAAACTGAGTTCTTCGAGCAACGCTTTCTCTCTTTCTTCTAACTCCAGCGCGTAGGCGTAAACAATCCGACCTTGCTCTGTTAATTCGAAGCTTTTGTTTTCACGTTTGATCAGCGCATGCTGACAACTTTGCTCTAACTTTTTGATGTGTTGGCTGACACCAGGTTGGGTCATAAAAAGTTTTTCTGCCGTTTGTGTGAAATGACCGACTTCAATCAATGTCTTAAATGTATGTAACCAAACAGGATTAAGCATAATGTGAGATTTGCTGTGAGCTTGCTGAAAGACGTAGAGAAAATGATAGCACGGCACGAAATAAATCGACGCAAGAGAATCGGGTGCCTCGAGAATAATAAATAGCAGACAAAATAAAACCCCGCCTGGTTTCCCAGACGGGGCTTATTCTCTTTCGCAGCAATCCGGCTACTATAGGTGCTCCCTGCATCTATCCTTGATTGTGGCTAAGTCCTTTAACCGAGTTCCTTGTTCATCGCCTTCCTAGCGGTGTCCATTCTTGCCTATCATCCTGACGGGCGAACTCTATCCTAGAGCTTAACTACATCCTTGCTGATAACTCATCCTAAGCTACCAAATCTTCATCCTGAAGATACCTAGTCCATTAGGTTTTTTTCCTGTTCCCGCCAACATCCTGTCGACACAATCAGTATTGATGTTTTGCTGATTACTCTCAATTAGCTAGGTAAAAAAACTTTGGCAGCGAATATTGTGTGAAATGTCATAAGTGATAATTTTCAATGATTTATACTAACTTTTCGATTTTATCTTAGTCAATGATGGTCGTTTTGCTTACATTGCTTGTGAGAGATCTCGCACGTGGTGTCGAGCAAATGTCCGAATTGGCGTCGTTTTCATCCTGTTTAAGAATTTGCTCAAGATCACAACTCGATTTGTAGCCATAAAATTTGGCGATAGTATTAGGTGGAATTTCCATTTCTTTGATGGCGAATGTTGCCCATTCATCACGTGTTTTGTGCAGGACTTGGCGTAGCTTGACAGTGAAGTGACTCATGAAAGCCTCCTTAGTTATCTTGTCTTTCAAGGCAACAATAAGGAGCGTGACGACACAAAGTTGATAGTATGCCGCTTAATATCAATACTATTTCGGCGTGATGAAGATTAAGCTGGCAATACTGATATTATTTGAGCGTGAAACAATACTATTTTGTGGAGTAGCCAATGGCACACATCGAAAAAGTACCACAAAGACCAGGTTTTTCTTGGCGCTATCGTCGCATTGATGAGCCAGAAAAAGAGTACGATCTCCATTTTCACGATGATGTGTTTGAATTAGTCATCCATCGCCACTTCACTGGCAGTTTGCATATTGGTCATCACGAATTAGAAGTGACTCACAACCAAATGCTATTGATCGCTCCAGGTGTGCCTCACTCTATTCATTCCACATTGGTCGAGAGCAAGTGCGAGACTCATGTGATCTGGTTTAAGCGTGAGTGGATTGCCAATTTGATGTTCTATTGCGCAGAGCTTAGAAAGCTTGATCCGCTTTTAAAGGCGGCCAACAAAGGTGTGGTGTTTTCTGAGCGGACAGCTCAGCACGTTGTGGATCTTCTGCATGAGCTCATGACGTTTCCTGCAATGGAGCAACTCTCGAGATTTCTCCATGTTTTGTCTCTGATTGCTCACGATGAAGGAGCGAAAACACTGATGACTCACTCTTATTTATCGATGAGTGAACACGAATTACAGGAAAGAGAACGAGTGGCAAGTGTCAACGCGTATCTCGAACAGCACTTTGCTAGCAAAGTGACGCTCGCGAACTTGGCGAACCATTTATCGCTGAGTGAAAGTGCGGTCACAAGATTGTTTCAAAAGCACTTTAAAGAGCCGTTTAGCCAACGCCTAATGAAATTGCGGATCAATCATGCCGCAGATTTGCTGCAATCAACGCCTTTGCCGATTGGAATTGTGTTTGAGAGAGTAGGGTATCGAAACCAAGCCCTGTTTAATCGTCACTTCAAAACGTATAAAGGGCTTACGCCACGCGAGTACCGTCAGCAATATCAGCAGCGAATCCAGCCTTAATTGGGTCGCACACAACTGCGATCACGAACGCGAAAAGAGTTACTCGGCTGAAAGTGATGGGCAATTGATATCTTACTTGCAAAATTTTTCAGGAATCATTATTAAGATTCAGTGACAGATAATATAGGGAACTTGATTGCCATTTTTCTGTCATATCTGGTGAGTAAGTTAACCGTGTCAGAGAGATAATACGCCGTTTACTAGCCAAAGATGACTGCAAGAAATCGGTAATTATCATTATGTTGTGAAATTGGTCACGGTTAAATAATTGGTTCCCTTATAGATTGAAGGGGATTCGACCTTAGACAATAAGCTCCATAAGGAGCGTTACTTATATAAGATGAGGGATTTTACTATGAAAAAGACTAGAAGAGCTCAGCTACATCGTGTGCGTATTCAATACTGGAAAGACACGAAAGACGCACCAGCTAAAAAATCATAGTTAATGATACCTAAAGGCACGAGCTGGCAGTGGAACGCCGTTTCCCGCTGATTGCCAGCTCAAAAACGCCACAATCACATTCACTCCGCACAACCTCCAAGCACTCTACTTTTACTATCACACACTTCCAAAAGTAAAAAAGCCAGTCCGGAGACCAGCTTTTTATTATTGTCAGTATGACTCTGTTACTTACAGGTAGTTTGCGTCAACCAAGTCGCCAGCTTTTGCGCTTTTCACTTCTGGACGTGCTTCTAACCATGCAATAACTTGTGCTTTTTGCTCTTCAGTAGCACTGCCGTAACGGTCAGTAGAGCATAGGAAGCCTTCAAACAGTTCTAGACCACCGCCGCCGAAGCAAAGGCCAAGCCCATCAATGTAGTCGATAAAGTCATCAACGAATGCATCGTAACGGTCGAAGTCGTTGATGTCTGTTTCACAGCTGATCTCGAAACCTAGGATTGCGAACTCACCTAAGAACAGCTTTTTACGGATACGACGGCTCTTGTTATCGATCTTGTCTAATTTCATGATTATCTCTCGTAGATGATTTGAATTCGTACACCTTATACCTTCTATCACACTTTAGCCCAAGTAAAATCAGAATGAAGCGATACAGTTGGTGATTATGTGACCAAAACTTAATTGCTCAATTGGTAACGCTGCTGAGTTTGCTGCACTAATGAAACACAAGTTTCATATGTTTTAAGCACTTTTGTCATTTTTCTTCTCCAAACTTCTTGCCGTTCAACTAATCACTTATTTATTAATTAAACTATAAGATCGGGAAAGTAAAAATGAGCAAGGAAACCTTTGACGCGACGCGTTATAACCAAAGTGAAAACAAACCATTTGAAGAAGTATTAGAAGCGAGCCTATCTCGACGCAGCATTCTGAAAGGTGGTTTAGGCATCAGTGCGATGACTGCATTTGGTGCTTTCGGATTGGCTGGTTGTAATTCATCGGACTCAGGAAGTACAGTAAGCAGTGGCTCGGGCGTATCTAAAGCCGTTCTTAACTTTGAATCTATTCCTGGCTCACTCACTGACGCCGTTTCAATTCCACAAGGCTACACCGCACAAGTATTGGTACCTTGGGGAACACCACTTAATGCACAAGGCAGCGCATGGCAAAATGATGGTACCAACACCAGTACCGATCAGTTAAATGCGCTAGGCATGCACCATGACGGCATGCATTTTTTCCCATTGAACGATAGCACCACAGATGGCTTGCTATGTATTAACCACGAGTACATTGATACATCAGCACTGCATCCAAACGGTCCGACGGTTGAAAATGGCGTACGTACCATTGTAGATGAAGTGCGCAAAGAGATTAACGCTCATGGCGTATCAGTGGTTCGTATTCAGCTTGAAGACAACATGTGGAAGCTAGTTGATACCGATCCACTAAACCGCCGTTACACTGGTGCGACAGCAATGGACTTATCTGGCCCGGTCGCGCACACGTCACTAACCGTCACTCGTTTCTCGCCAGATGGCAGCCAAGCACGTGGTACGTTAAACAACTGTGGCAACGGCTACACGCCATGGGGCACTTACTTAACTTGTGAAGAGAACTGGCCTGGTTACTTTGTTAACGCCGGGACTCGTACAGAAGAACAAGATCGCATTGGTGTTGATGACCAAAGCACACGCTACTTGTGGGAAACACTTGCAGGAAATGCAGAAGAGCGACTCGATGAGTTCTCTCGCTTTAATGTGGCTCCAACAGGAGCAAGTGCAATGGATGATTACCGTAATGAAGCCAATGGTCACGGTTACATCGTCGAAATTGACCCTTACACGCAAAACTCGCGTGCGAAGAAGCGTACTGCACTAGGTCGTTTTCGTCACGAAGGCTGTACTTTTGGTAAGCTTGAAGAAGGCAAACCAGTGGTATTCTACTCTGGTCACGACTCTCGCTTTGAGTACCTATACAAATTTGAATCTGCGGCAGCGTGGGATCCAGCAGATGCTAACCCTGATAACCGCCTAGCGACAGGCGATAAGTACATGGACGAAGGCACACTTTATGTTGCGCGTTTCAATGAAGACAGTACAGGTACTTGGTTACCGTTGACGCTTGATAGCGTGACAAAATCTGGTGGTACGTTAGCGGATCACTTTAACTCATTGGCTGAAATTATCATTAATACGGCAGGCGCGGCTGACCTCGTTGGGGCAACTCCAATGGATCGCCCAGAGTGGTGTACGGTTGATCCATTCACAGGCTCGGTTTACTTAACATTGACGAATAATACGCGCCGTACTGATGAAACTAATCCTGCGAACCCACGTTTGAACAATAAGTTTGGTCACGTTATTCGTTGGGATGAAGGGGCCTCAGCTACAGACTTTACTTGGGATATTTTTGTCTTTGGTTCGCCAGCAAATGGTGATGCAGATACCAACCGTTCTGGCCTGAATGAGCTAAACCAGTTTGCTAGCCCTGACGGATTAGCGTTTGATGGCCGTGGTATTTTGTGGATTCAGACCGATAACGGCGCAGATGAAGTTACGTCTTACACTAATGATCAAATGTTGGCCGTTGTGCCATCTAAGCTAACAGATGAGAATGGTGACCAAGCAGTGATTGGTGCAGATAACCAAGCTGAGCTTAAACGCTTCTTTGTTGGACCAAATGGTTGTGAAGTGACAGGCTTTACTATCAGCCCTGATTACAAATCATTGTTTGTGAATATTCAGCACCCAGGTAACTGGCCATACAGTGAAGATGCCGCCGAAGAAACGCCTGCAGGTGTTTCTGTGCGCCCAAGAGCGGCGACGGTTGTCATTCGACGTGAAGACGGTGGAGAGATTGCAGTTTAATCTCTAAATGCATTAACACCTTAAAATTCAAGCCCTGCAAATGCAGGGCTTGATGGTTTAGGCGAATGCCTAGTCGCACTTTATATCCAGACAACAGGCTTAGCTTTTCAATGAACCGCCTGAAGTACGAATCACGTCTTGATACCAGTAGAAGCTCTTCTTGCGTTTACGCTCTAGCGTTCCTTGCCCATCATCATGACGATCGACATAAATATAACCGTAACGCTTGCTCATTTCGGCTGTTGAGTTAGCCACCAAGTCGATAGGCCCCCAGCTGGTGAAGCCCATCAACTCAACGCCATCAAGAATCGCTTCGTGTGCTTGAACCAAATGATCATTAAGGTATGAAATTCGATAATCGTCTTGGATTTCCCCGTTTTCATCGAATTCATCGCGAGCGCCTAAGCCATTCTCGACGATAAATAGCGGCTTTTGGTAACGATCGTGAAGGAAGTTAAGCAAAACGCGCAGGCCTTTTGGATCGATCAACCAGCTCCATTGGCTCTTTTCAAGGTATGGGTTTGGTACGCTATCGACGATGTTACCCACTTCTTTCTGTTTCGGATCGGCACTCGCACAGCCACTTGCGTAGTAGCTGAATGAGATGAAATCGACACTTGCCGATGCGATCTCTTCTAAGTCGCCTTCTTCCATCTGAATTTCAATGCCATTTTCACGGAAGTAACGTTTCATGTAGCCTGGGTACTGACCACGAGTCTGCACATCACCGAAGAACAACCACTTGTTGTTTTCATGCATGGCGGCTAACACATCATCAGGGTTACAAGTGTATGGGTAGTTGATTGCGCCAAGCAGCATGTTACCAATCTTGCCGTTTGGTACGATTTGCTGACACAGTTTTACCGCTTTCGCGTTTGCGACTAGCTGGTGGTGAATCGCTTGGTAAATCTCTTGTTCACTGGCGTCTTCTTGCAAGCCCACTCCCGTAAATGGCGCATGCAGTGACATGTTGATTTCGTTGAACGTTAACCATAGCTTCACTTTGTCTTTGTAGCGTTCCAGCACGGTGCGAGCGTAACGCTCGAAAAACTCTATCACTCGACGATCGCCCCAACCACCATAATTCTCAACCAAGGCGTAAGGCATCTCGTAATGAGAAAGCGTCACAAATGGTTGAATGTCGTGTTTGGCTAGCTCATCAAAAATTTTGTCGTAAAACGCCAGTCCTTCTTCATTTGGCGCAAGCTCATCGCCATTAGGAAAAATACGGCTCCAAGCGATGGATAAGCGCAGGCAGGTGAATCCCATCTCTTTAAACAGGGCAATATCTTCTGGATAGCGATTGTAGAAATCGATAGCAAGATCTTTGATACCAGGCGTTCGTTCTTCACGCGTTTGATGCGGGCTTAGAATGCCGTTTGGCAACATATCTGATGTTGATAAACCTTTCCCCCCAAGGTTGTATGCCCCCTCTACCTGGTTTGCCGCAATGGCACCACCCCAAAGGAAATTATCTGGAAACTTAATCATGTTTCTCACTCTTTATATTTAGGAAATATTTGTGGATTTATTGCTTGAGAATAGTGTAGGAGACATCTCGATACTTGTAGCGAGATCGTGTTTTTATCAGTTCATCACCAAACGTCAGTAATGATAAACATTGAGATATAGGATGGTTGTTAACAATGCCAACCTAAGTGAATTTAGGTTGGCATTCGTATTCAAAACGTAAATGCTAAATTCGCCGCCGCACCAAACTGGTTATCGCCAGCGTAAGACCCTGCTAGGTCTACACTGATCACATCAAAAGGACTGATGCCAATGCCACCTGTCACCGAGTTATCGAGGTTATTTTCTAGGTCAACTTCATAACCAGCGCGGAGTTGCGCCCATCCCCAAGCATTCCCCTCGATACCAACGCGAATAAACTGGGTGTCATCGTCGAGCTCTTTAAAGCGCTTTTGTTTGGTGAGATCGGCGTCTAGGCTCAGAGCGACATAATCCCCGACATAGCCGATACCAAGGGTCGCTTGTGGCGTGAGTTCGTAGGTATAGTTGCCAAGTTTTGTTTCTATATCTTGTTCGAAGACGTCTTTTAACGAGAGACCAGCTCTAAATGCGTTGTGATACCAAGCGACCCCAAGATCCATATTGAACGTGTTCTTTGATACTTCACTTTTGTCGTAATCCTCGATATCAAAGTCATCTAGTGTTGTACGCTGCGTATAGGTTTTAAGCTGTTGGTATTTGGGCGTAATACCAAATGCGAATTGCTGCCCACCTATCGTGTAAGCGCGAGCCAAGGCAACGCCATATTCCGCACTACCGAAAGCCGCTAGGTCGACGGCAGAATTGAGGTATCGATCTGCGGTGTTTGTTGAATCTGAGATATCGGGTGCCGCAAGTATCTCCACATAACCAGCGCTAAAAAGGTTTACCGACATGTAGCGTGTCGGAATCGCAATCGCGAGGCTCAGACCTCCGTTAATGACGACTGGAGCACTCTTATCTAATTGATCGAGTAGTCGATTAAGTTCGGCTTCGTTCGCAGGTGTGGGAATGCCCTGAATACTATCGTAAAGGTCTTGAACATCATCAACGGCTGATAAAGCTTCATTCTCATCGTGAATATTGACGCCGAGAGCAGGAATGAGTAGGCCGATATCGTCATTTTCTCGATAGAGAGCGCCTAGGGCTGGGTTGTGTAGAGGAGCGGTTAAATAGTCAGCGGAAACAACGCCTGTATTTCCCATTCCGTGACTTCGAGCGTCCGCTGCGTAAGGTGCTGCAAAAGCGTGAGGTGATAAAATAAAAAGCGCCCCTGTTGCTGCTAAAGTTAGTTTTCTCATAACGCATCCATTCTTACTTTAAATAATTACTTATCAATAAATTAGATGGTGGGAGCTAAAACTTGGTGTCAACCACCAAAAATTGTGCTGATGAATAGCATGTGGCGATTCATCAAGTTAAGCGTAGGTTAGGCAACTCGCTTTATAAAGTTGATCAGGGTTTATTGCTCTTTAATTGCGTGGAGAAAAGCTGGAGAGGTAGATGGCGTTGGATTAGCTACGATGAGGAGCGAGCTCAAACATTAAGGTGAAGGACATGCCTTTATCAGCGTTGAGCTGCGCACTGACTTTCCCATGCATATCTCGCATATTGTTGGCGGTGATGGAAAGCCCTAACCCTAGTCCTTCACCAATTTTTTTACTGGTTTGGAAAGGCTCGAACATGGTATCGAGTTGGTCTGAAGGTACCCCACACCCATTATCACTTACCACGACCTCGACATTATCGGAAGTGGGTGTAACGGCAATCATTAACTGTGGTTCTTGGGTCTCTTTCATCGCATCTAATGCGTTAGAAATTAGGTTGCCGAGCACTTGTTGTAGGCGTTGCTCTTCGCCAATGATATTGGGTAAGTCGTTGGGAATGCGTACCCGAACATCTACCTTCGCGAGTTGAGATTGATAGACGCGTAGCGTCTCTTCTAAAGCGTTTGTCAGCGATATCTCGTGCAGTGTTTCTGGTTTATTGTAGGCAAACGTTTTTAGCTGACTGGTCATGCTCGCCATGCGGTCAATCAACTTTTGAATCAACTTGTTATTGGCTTTCATCATGTCTGTTTGTCCACGTTCTGCTAGCAACTCGTTGGTGGTTAAAAGGGTACGCAGGCCAGTCAATGGTTGGTTTAACTCGTGGGTAATCGCGCTCGACATTCTGCCCAATGCTGCCATTTTGCTTGATTCAATCAATTGCTCTTGGGCTTGTTTTAAAGCTTGAGTTCGCTCTTCCACCCTTTGAGCGAGCTCTTGGTTAATCAGCTGCAGCGATTGTTCCGCTTTTTTACGTTTGCTAATGTCGATTACGGTAGCAAGGAAATACTGCTCACCGTGCCATGGGAAGCTAGTGAGTGAAAATAGTACAGGAAATACGCTGCCATCACTGCGTCGCGCCATGGTTTCTACAGCGCTAATCTCTGCCAGTTCCTTATGCTTTGGCAGATCTCTAAGCAAAGTGAGTGTGGTTGAATTTGAATTACCCGCATCAAATAACTCCCAGGCGAAGGTATGACGATTCACACTTTCAGGAAGACAACAAAGGCGTTTTGCCATTGGGTTGAGGTCGAACAATAGACCTTGTTCATCAATCAACAACAAACCAACATGTGTTTTATTGATCATCTGTTTAAGTCGGCGTTGCGATTCTTCTAGTAAGGCTTGAATACGCTGCTGATTGAGATGCTTTTGTCGACGCTGTAAACCAATGATCACCAACAGGATAAGGAGCAGGAGGAGCGCTGCGATGCTCCATCCAATGACACTAATCGTTTGCTGAACAGGTTTGGTCGGAATAAGGTAACTGACAAACCAGTTTAAGTCGTCCAGCTTTACTGTGTGTGCAAAGTAGCGCTGCTGATTGAGAGTCCAGAAATGAATCACCGTATTGTCATACAGCGTTTGAGTTTCGACTTTGACTTGGTTATTCGGTTCATTAAACCAGTCGGCGTTATAGTTTGTGCTGCTGGAGAGGAAGAAGCGTTGATGGCGATTTTGTAGCGTGATGATGTCTTGGCTGGTGATGGTCTGCTCTGTTAGCAAACTCAGGTTGATTTGAACAACAACGATGCCCGCTATCTCCAAACCATCAAAAATTGGTGCAGAGAGGTAGTAAAGTGGACTAGAACCTTTTGTTTTATTCACTAGTGAGACGCCTTCTCCCTGACGTTGTATTTGTTCGACAATCGCACGGCGGTCAGAGCGACTGAACCGTTCATCGATCAGACTCGATACCAACACTTCTCCCGAGGTTGAAAGTATCAACCAACCCTCTGTATTCGCGGCTTTATCGAGCTGTGTCAGTTGTGCTTGAAGTGGCTCGTAGTAGTTTAAATTGCCTTTAACAAACGCAATTGTTTCTGGGTTATTCGTGACGAGATAGGGAAGGTGATAGAAACGTTTTAATGCTCGGCGGACTTCACCAATGTAGTCGAGGAGTTTCTGTTGTGCTTCTTGTTGAGTTTGGACGCTCAGCCATTGATGGGCCACCTCTCGGCTAGCACCGTAGAAAAAGATCACCAGCGCACTGATCAATACGGCGGTTAGCCACATTTTCCCATTCTTAGTGCGCTGCATTCGGACTCCGTTTGGCTGAATATAGTTATCGTAGTTGGTAGTGAAAGAGTGCGCTTAACTGATTGGATGTTAAAGAATTGTGATTAAGAAGTGGGATCTAGCTCCTTTTCTATAGCATGGTTTTTGCTAACTTTAGCAAAGACTTCTATCACCGATCAGGCAGTAACTCATGACTTTTGACGACATTCCGCGTATCGCCCTAATTGAAGATGATGACATCGTTCGTCAAGCAACAAGCCAATGGCTGCAATTGGCGGGGTTTGACGTCATAGCTTTTAGCTCGGGGGAGGAAGGCAAAACCGCCATTCTGAACCAAGAGTTTGATGCGATAGTTAGTGATGTTCGTTTGCCAGATACTGATGGAATTTCGATTTTAGAGAGCCTTATTGCGAATCACATTCCAACACCAATGATACTAATTACTGGTCATGGTGATGTGGATATGGCGGTGAATGCGCTACAAAACGGCGCGTTTGATTTTATTGAAAAACCTTTCCAGCCGGAGCGTTTGTCTCAACGTGTCACAGATGCGGTCGAGAGCCATCGCGCGCAAACATCGACGCTTCACCGCCAAGAGTATCTAGCTAGCGTGAGTGGTTTAGAAGAGGTGCTCATTGGTCAAAGTCGAGTGATGCAGCAATTACGTGAGCAAGTTGCGAAATTGGCGAAAATCGATACTAACGTGATCATTTACGGTGAAACAGGTTGTGGTAAAGAGCTGGTGGCGACCAGTTTACACAATGAAAGCCAACGCAGAACCCATCATTTTGTGCCAATCAACTGTGGCGCCATTCCTGAGAACCTGTTTGAAAGTGAGCTGTTTGGGCATGAAGCTGGGGCATTTACCGGAGCGGGTAAAAAGCGCATTGGCAAATTGGAATACGCGGATAAAGGCACGTTGTTTTTTGACGAGATAGAAAGCATGCCGTTGTCGATGCAGGTGAAAGTGCTGCGGGCGCTTCAAGAGCATACCGTTGAAAGAGTGGGGGGGAATCAGCAGATCGGCGTTGATTTACGAGTGATCGCGGCGGCGAAAGAAGATCTCAATGATCATGAAGAGTTTCGGCAAGATTTATACTATCGGCTCAACGTCGCGCAAATTTATTTGCCGCCACTCAGGGAGAGAGAAGAAGATTCACTGATTTTGTTTGAGCACTTCACCTTGCAAACTAACCCTGAAACCCGACCATTGAGTGATGCAGATAGAAACGCTGTGCTTTCCTACGCTTGGCCTGGGAATGTTCGAGAGCTGCGAAACGTGGCTATGCGTTTTGCTTTGGATGAAACGGTATCTGTGATGGAAATTCTCTCTAGCCGTCCTTCGTCAACCACGGAGGAGACGCAAGTGGGTGTTCCACTGGTTATTCAATTACACAATTTTGAGCGCAAGGTGCTGCATGATTCATTGGTCAGGCATCACGGACGCATTAACGAGGTGATGCAGGAGTTGGATTTACCTCGTCGAACTTTGAATCAAAAGATGCAAAAGTTTGGTTTAAATCGCTCTGATTATACTTAACGCCATTTTTAAGCTGATTTACCGCTATGGGCGTCACAAATATGATTAAGCGCTCTTTGAGGGAGTTGGGACAAACTTATAAGTTAGGCCTTTCCCTTCTCCAAACAAGGTGACTTGGTTTCTGCCCGTATGTTTAGAGCTATACAGCGCTTCGTCTGCTTCAGCAACGACCTCGTGAAGCGATTGTCCCTCTGATAACTCACTGATTCCAAAACTCATGGTGATCTCATTTTCGAATGACTGCAATGAGGCTTCAGTTTCCACCGCCAGGCGAATTTGCTCGGCAACAATTTTGGCGCGTTGTGCTTTTTCAAGTAAAACAATCATGAACTCATCACCACCAAATCGTACTGCGCAAGCTGACTCTGGGAGGTGTTTCTTAAAGATAGCGGCAATCGTAGCCATGACGGAATCGCCTACCGTATGGCCGTAGTGATCATTAATTACTTTGAACTCGTCCATGTCGGTCATGATGATGCTTATTGATTGGTTCCGTTTGTGAGCTTGATTAACAAGGTTTGGAACAATTTCTTCCATCGCGCGACGATTATGAAGCCCTGTGAGAGCGTCTAAATGTGAGAGATCATTGATTGACTGTATCAAGCGGCCATTAATTAGCCACAACATGCTAAAGCTCATAGCGACAATCAGACAGATGCTAAGTAAAAACGTCATCTGGTGGATAAAACCTGCGGTCATAAAATTTGGCACTTCATTGGCGAAAGCGCTCCAAAGTGCTCTGAAGCCCATAAAAATACTGAAGCAAAAGAAGGAGCACGCCATCACTATGGTTGGGAGTTTTTGGTCTTGCTTGGTACCTTTCAGCATGGCGATCCCACTAAAAAACGTAACGATGCAGATATAAACACTTAAGTAAATGATACGGCTTTTAATTGAATGGTCATGGAAGGTGAAATAATAAAACGAACCGCTGAAAATGGGCGTTAAAAAAGCGAGTGAGTGGGCCAGTTTTAGAGGGAATTGACGAAAAATGCTCACGCTGTAAAGCGTAAGCAAGAAGCCGATTAATATGAGCGTATTAGCTATGACGATGGTAAGCCAATCTGGTGCGGAGCCTCTAAATCCCAGTAAAAAAGGCCCAAAGCCAATAAATAACAGCGAGAGAGAAAAAGTCTTTAAGCCTTTGATTTTTTTCTGTGTGTATTGGTAACAAAGTAGACTGATTGAGTAAATGCAAGAGAACAGAATAACGATAAAGTTGAGCGTTCTGATGTCTAAATACTGATTGTCCATAAGCGCTCCACATCAATCCATAGTTCAGGCAACTCCTTTGCCTGATATCAATAAGCGAACTACATATTAACTTACTTATTGAGTGATGTCTTATGTTAAACGGCTATTCATTTACCAGCTCGAATTGTTCGGTTTGGTTGGTTTTCGTCGTAAACAGCAGACCAACAATCATCATAAATACGCTAGGCATAATCCAGCTAGCAAAGTCATTGTACAGAGGCATGTAATTACCCATCCACTCATCGGTGGAATCTGGCATGTAACCTAGGATGTGCAGCGCATCAACACAACCAAACGTTAGAGCAGTGAATGCCGTCGCGACCACCATGATTTGCGACATCTTGTTACGCACTGGTGCCATGATCATCAATGCAATCGCTACTGGGTGAAGCGCCACAACCGCTGGCAATGTGATAGCCAATAGTTGCTCTAGACCTACGTTAGCGATTAAACCTGCCAATACCATAGTCGTGACAACGCAGCCTTTGTAGTTCACTTTGCTGAAAGTGTTGTCGTAAAACTCACTGCCTGCAGTGGTTACGCCGATAGCTGTAGTCAAACAAGCCAATACCATCACGGCACCTAGTAGTAGTGAACCAAACGCACCAAAGTGGCTGAAGGTGAACGCCGTTAAGATATCGCCACCATTACTGAATTCAGAACCTAAGTATGAGCTTGTTGAGCCAATGTAAGCCAATGAGATGTAAACAAATGCCATGGCAACGGCATACATCAAAGCAGCAATTAGTGTGTATTTTGCAGTGGCTTTCGGACAATCCACACCCATGCTGCGAATCGCACGGAAGATAATCCAACCAAAACCGATAGAGCCTAGTGCATCCATGGTCATGTAGCCTTGGGTCAAGCCTTCAGCAAATGCGCCAGATACGTATGGTCCCGTTGCAGTAGTAAGCTCGCCGGCTGGGTAAACCAGAGCGGTTACAGACATGATCACTAAAATAGCCATCAATGCAGGGGTTAAGATCTTGCCTAGGTTGTCGACCAATTTGCCCGGGTACAGCGCAAACAAGATAGTGATAACGCAGAAAGCAATTGTGAAAGGCACCAAAGCGGCATCACCAAACATTGGTGCAAAGCTAAATTGGTAAGCCACGGTAATCGCACGTGGGATTACGAATGCAGGACCAATCACGATAAACACCATCACCCAAAAACTGGTCGCCAAAGGTTTAGGTAGGGCGGCGGTTAATTTGTCTGAACCGTTTACGATAGCCACCATCACCAGTGCCATCGCAGGCAGACCTACACCCGTCAAGAGGAAGCCACACATCCCGCTCAGAAAGTTTTCACCTGCTTGGTAACCCAAAAATGGAGGGAAGATCAGGTTACCCGCGCCTAAGTACATGGCGAAAGTCATGAAGCCCAGAGCGGCGATATTGCGTGCGCTTAACATTGTTATTCCTCTTATGTTTCGCTTGGAAGAAACTGAAAGGAATGGGAGGAGTATGTGGTGTTCCCGTCAGCTTCTTCTCAAGCTGACAGAAAGTTTAGATATAGCCTGTCAGCTCTGAATCAGTTCCAGAGAGAGCAGGAGGATCGCAGCAGCAACGCCAGATGGGCGTTTTAAAGCGAATTGTAATTGCGCAGTTGCTGACATGGGTGATCCTTAGAGACGAAAAAATACCAAGGAATACGTTTGCCTTGGTGTGTTGTTACACTAACGAACATAGGGCTATTGGCACAACCCCGAAGTAGAAAATAAGTTGATACGGTCAATGTTTGTTTCTGAACTGGTGGATCGAGCTGCTTTTTAAATTCAAAATCAGAATAAATGACTTTTCATTTTTGTAACATGGCTTTCTTTGCTGTATTTTTGTGCTATTTGTAGTCGTTTAGGCTATAAACCTCCGCTGATAAATTGAGCAGTGTAGAATGATACGCTTTTTGTTCTTATTGTTAAGACGCTCATTAGTTGCAGTTCAATCCAAAATTGCATCGGCAAAATATTGCTTATTAGTGAATCGTGCATTTATTTTGTCTTGATCACATTTTATTAACCTTTTGCGATCTAGGCGTGCAACCTTCTTCTCTTCAATGAGCAAGATCTTGCTCATTACTTTACTATCAAATCAGCATGATTTTGCTCATTTTTGATGTCTTTTAGCACTTAGTTCAATAAATACAAAGGGTTAAAAGTTGGCATTTCAATTGCTCTAGGGAATATGTTGTTAATAAAGGTTTAACATGATGTAAATCCCCAATCGTGAAACGACTACACGGAGAGTAATAATGAAAATGAATAAGCTGGTAAAAGCTTTGGCTGTCGCTGTGACTTCTTTTGGTATTGCTGCTAACGCTGCGGCAGAAGATCGTAGCTACATTCTTGCAACGGCATCGACAGGTGGTACTTACTACCCTGTGGGCGTAGCGTTGGCGACGTTAAGCAAAGTGAAATTGGCACCAAAGCACCACTTCTCCCTTTCTGCAATCAGCTCTGCGGGCTCTGGTGAAAACGTCAAACTGCTGAACGAAAACGAAGCACAGTTCGCGATTCTGCAAGGTCTTTACGGTGCATGGGCTTGGTCTGGTGAAGGTCCTTATGAGAAGAGCGGTCGCCAAGAGCAGCTGCGTTCAGTCTCTATGCTGTGGCAAAACGTTGAGCACTTTATTGTTCGCTCTGACCTAGCAAAAACGGGCACAGTGACTGACCTGAACAATTTAGACGGTAAGAAGTTCTCTATCGGTAAGAAGAACTCAGGTACTGAGAACTCTGGTCGCCAAATCATGAAAGGTCTGAAGGTAGATCCTGATAAATTCAATCTTGCTTACATGGGCTACGGCGGCAGTGCGAGCGCACTTCAAAACGGCACCATTGACGGCATGAACACGCCTGCGGGTGTACCTGTTGGTGCGGTTACTCAAGCTTTTGCTGCGCTGGGTAAAGACATTTCGATCCTTTCGTTTACTGACGAGCAAATCAAAGAGGCGAACGGCAACTACAACCTATGGACGAAGTACGAGATCCCTGCGAACACGTATCCAGGTCTAGATAAGCCGATCACCACCATTGCACAGCCTAACTTCTTGGCAGTTCGTGAAGATATCTCGGAAGAAGACGTGTACCAGCTAACCAAAGCGATCTACGAGAACCTGCCTTTCCTACAAGGCATCCACAAAGCAACAAAAGCAATGGCGATTGAGAAAGCGATCGCTGGTTTGCCAGTGCCTCTTCACCCAGGTGCGGCGCGTTACTACAAAGAAATGGGCATCGAAATCCCATCAGACCTAATGGCGAAATAACGCTAACTTGGCCCCGAGTTTCAGCTCGGGGCATTTTATCCCTACCGATTTCTAAGATGGAAAAAGCCGCCAGAGCTTGGAGTATGAGATGAGTGACTCAATAGAAAAGGAATTGCAGAAGTTTGAGCTGCCCACGCGCACTGATTTTCCGTGGGTAACCACTACAATCACTGTGTTTGGCGTGGTGTTGTCTGCTTTGCACATTTGGTTTAATACCTTATCGACGTTACCGGAGTTATGGATTTCTGCGACCCACTTTGCTGGCTTTGCGGTGATTTGTGCGCTTTGGTATCCGGCTCATATCTCTCTCAAGCAGAGTAAGATTGCACTCGGTATCGATGTGTTAATTGCCATGGGCGCTGTCGCGTGTTTGCTCTACATTCCCTATGCCGAAGATGCGCTGTACGAACGCGGTGTGAAGTTCGTGACCAGCGATTGGGTCTTCGCCATCATGGCAATTCTGATTGTTATCGAACTGATTCGACGCACCATGGGCTGGTTTATTCCAGTGCTGATTGTGGTGTGTCTGAGTTACGTTGTGCTTTGGGGTAAGTGGGCGACAGGTATTTTCCACTTCCCGGGTTTGAGCATGGAAACTTTGCTCTACCGTAGCTTTTATTCTTCTGAGGGCATGTTTGGCTCTATCTCGCGCATCAGTTGGACTTTCGTGTTCATGTTCATTCTGTTTGGGGCGTTTCTTGTTCGCTCTGGTGTCGGTGATTACATTATCAATGTGGCACGTGCTGCGGCAGGCAAAATCATCGGCGGCCCCGGTTTTATTGCTGTGATTGGCTCCGGTTTGATGGGCTCAGTATCTGGATCGAGTGTGGCAAATACGGTTTCAACCGGTGTTATCAGTATTCCTTTGATGCAAAAAGCAGGTTTCCCTTCGCGCTTCGCGGCGGGCGTTGAAGCGGCTGCGTCGACAGGTGGTCAGTTGATGCCACCAGTGATGGGCGCGGGTGCTTTCATCATGGCGTCTTACACGCAAATTCCGTATGTTGATATCATCGCGGTGTCTTTCATTCCTGCTCTTATCTATTTCTTGTCTGTGGCGTTCTTTGTGCGTATCGAAGCCAAACGCAGCGGCGTTCAGAAGATCACTACCAGCGATGAATCATTACTTAAAGTGCTCATCAGCGGTTGGCACAATCTTATCCCACTGGCGGTATTGGTTACTTTGTTGGTTCAAGGTTTTACACCGACTTACGCTGCGGGCTTGTCGATCATCTCAGTGGTGGTGGCGTCTTGGTTCTCGAAAGATCACAAGATGGGACCAAAAGCGATCATCGAAGCACTTTCGCAAGGCGCGAAAAACATGGCGACAACTGCCGTATTGCTGGTGGGTATTGGTCTGGTGATCAACGTGATCAGTACAACGGGCATCGGCAACACGTTCTCACTGATGATCGACGGTTGGGCGAATGGCGACTTGTTCATCATGATCGTTCTGATTGCGCTCGCTTCTCTTGTTTTGGGTATGGGTTTACCTGTAACAGCGGCGTATATTGTATTGGGAACACTGTCTGCCCCTGCGCTTTACAAGTTGATTGCAGAAAACCAATTGCTTGAATTGATGGTATCGGGTCAATTGCCTGAACAAGCAAAAGCCATCTTTATGTTGGCGGCGCCAGAAAAGCTGGAACTGCTTAATGCACCAATGGCGTTGGAAACCGCGAAAGAAATGGTGGCGCTAGTGCCTGCGGACTTTATGGAAACCCTACTAGAACAAAGTTTGGGTATGGAAGCGGTAGGCTTGGCATTGCTGGCTGCTCACCTCATCATCTTCTGGTTATCGCAAGACAGTAACGTTACGCCTCCAGTGTGTTTGACCGCATTTGCAGCAGCAACCATTGCAAAAACACCGCCAATGCGTACCGGTCTGATGGCGTGGAAAATCGCCAAAGGTTTGTATCTTGTCCCGTTGTTGATTGCTTACACAGGCTTGGTCAGTTGGGATGTGACGTCGGTGATTACCGTGGGCTTCTTTGCCATCATCGGAACCTATGCATTGATTGGTGCGATTGAAGGTTACTTGGAAGGTCCTCTAAACATTCTGACGCGTCTCTTGTTGGTTGTGGTGGGTACTTTGCTGGTTTGGCACGACATTCCAATGTTGATTCGTGTGGCAAGCTGCGCGGTATTTGTCGCGGTGTTCATTTACAGTGGTCGCAAGTTCAAACTGCAACAATCTCAACTATCGGTTTTATAAGAGGTCGTATGAAATCAGTCTATGACTACATCATTGTTGGTGGCGGTATCGTTGGTGTGTCGACGGCATGGCAACTGCAGCAACGTCATCCAGAAAAATCCATTTTATTGGTTGAGAAAGAGTCCGGTTTTGCCAAGCACCAAACCGGACACAATAGCGGCGTGATTCATGCTGGGGTGTACTACGCACCGGGCAGCTTAAAAGCCGATTTTTGTAAGCGTGGGGTAGAGCGAACCATTTCGTTCTGTGCTGAGCACGATATTCCGGTGGAGAACTGTGGCAAGTTGTTGGTTGCGACCAATGAGCAAGAAGTCGAACGTATGAATGCCCTTTATGAGCGCTGCCATGTCAACGGTATCGACGTAAAGCTACTCGATGAAGTTCAACTCAAACTGGCTGAACCAAACATCACAGGCTTGGGCGCGATTTATGTCAAAACCACCAGTATTGTCGATTATCGTTTGGTCACTGAGCAGATGGCGGAAGAGTTCAAAAAGCTCGGAGGTCAAATCAGCCTGAGAACCAAAGTGGTGGCAGCCGAAGAGAAGGACGAAGAAGTCCAACTGACCTGCATTTCAGACGGTCAAACCATGCAACTTAATACCAAGTTCTTGGTTACTTGCAGCGGCTTGATGGCGGATCGTATGACTAAGATGATGGGTATTCCAACTGACTTTCAGATCATCCCTTATCGTGGTGAATACTACCGCTTAGATAGCAAACACGACCAAGTGGTGAATCATCTTATTTATCCAATTCCCGACCCTGATTTGCCATTCTTAGGTGTCCACCTAACGCGTATGATTGATGGCAGCGTGACCGTTGGTCCAAATGCGGTGCAAGGTTGGAAGCGAGAAGGGTACGACAAGGTTAACTTTAGCCTGCAAGATACCATGCAAATGCTTAGTTTCTCCGGTTTCTGGAAGGTGACACAAAAGCATTTTAAAACCGGATTGGATGAGTTTAAGAACTCTTGGTGGAAGCCGGGCTATCTCAAGTTGGTCAACAAATACTGCCCTAGCATCAAGGTAGACGATCTCAAACCATATCCTGCGGGTATTCGTGCGCAAGCAGTGTTATCCGATGGCACTTTGGTTCATGACTTCTTGTTTGCCGAGAGCGCAAGAAGCTTGCATGTTTGCAACGCACCCTCTCCCGCAGCGACATCGGCAATGCCGATTGGGGAGTACATTTGCGATAAGGTGAATGAGAAGATAGAGGCTAAAACGGTATAAAACAAAGGCGACGTAACTGTCGCCTTTGCTATATTTGAAGCGAGGTTTTATGACTCGCCTTCTTTAGGGCAGAGTTCGCCTTTCTTAGCGTGTCTTTCGATCATGTAATCGCCTCGGGCACTGTGCAAGACTATCGCGTTCCAGACTTGGCCATCTTGCAACTCGAACTCAAACGCATAATGGGTGCCGCCGACCATTTTCGTTCTCACCTCATGAATTGCTTTCAATTTATCATCGGCATTCATTTGATAAAGCACCATGTTGAGTGAGCGTCTGGCGTCAGGAGTTGCCTCAGCAAGTTGCCAATGGCTCTGTTCGTTTGTTGCGGAGCAAATAGACCGCATTTTACTTTTCATGGCGGATGACATCTGCTTGTCTACGGCCAATGCATTTGGTGAAAACAGTGGAACCGTCAAAGGAATTAAAGTTACCAGAAACCGCTTTAAGGTCATAAAAACACTCCGTTGTTTTACTCTTGCTTGAGTATAGACCTCAATGACTTCAGATGTGGTGCAGTAGACTCTTGGCCTACAATATCGCAGCTCGTATCAGCGAACTGACGATAAACAAGGCGACCACGCTTGCCAGCCAAATGCTAATGAACCACAAAATGGGTTTTAGTTTCATTAGTGATATCCCTCTCCACGTTTCATCTTACCGCGGAAAACCCAATACGAATAAGCCGTGTAGGCTATGATCAGAGGAAGTAATACCACCGCACCGGCAAGTAAAAATGCCAAACTTTTATCTGGCGCGGCGACGTCTTGATAAGTGAGTGCGAATGGGACCAAGTAAGGAAATGTACTGACACCGAAACCCATCGCGGAAACAAGAAACAGGCCGATGGCAAGTACATAGGCACGAACAGCTTTGTGGTCGAGCAAGGCTTTGAATAGCTGCCAAATGAGTGCCGCTGCAATAATTGGTAAGATGAAAAACAGCAGCGAGTTTGGTAATGAGAACCAACGTTCAAAGACGATATGTTGGCTCAATGGCAACCACAAACTAGCGATGAATATACAGGCTACCATTGCTAGCCCCCATCGTCGCGCGACCACATAGTAACGCCCCATCAGCTCTTCTGGAAGCTTGATTAATAACCAGCATGAACCAAGCAGAATATAAGCACAAACAAGCGCCAAGCCACAAAATACGCTAAATGGCGAAAGCCAATCAAACCATCCACCTGCGTATGCTCGTTCACTAACTTCTATACCCTGGAGCAGGGTTCCAAGCATAATGCCTTGCATCAATGCCGCGGTGAGTGAACCAATGAAAAAGCGCTATCCCATAAAAACTTTCCGCGTTGTGTTCGGAAGCGATACTCAAAAGAAACCCCGCGCAGAATTAGCCCGAGCAGCATTAAAATCAGGGGAGCATAGAGTGCTGGCATAATGACCGCGTAGGCGAGGGGGAACACGGCAAAAAGCCCACCACCGCCAAGAACTAGCCAAGTTTCATTCCCATCCCAAACAGGAGCGATACTGTTCATCATCATGTCGCGCTCTTCATCGTCATTCGCGCTGAGGAAGAGGATACCAATACCGAGATCAAAGCCATCTAACACGACATAAATCAGAACGGCGAGCCCGATCAAAGCGTACCAAATTAATGCGTAATCCATGAGCTAGCCTCCTAGGTTAGATGGTTAGAGTGTGTGATAGCATCGGTTTTCGTGCCATCAGGAAGTCGGCTGTCTAAGCCTTCTTCATAACGAGTTGGAGATTTGCGCATCAAACGTAGGAGATAGAAGAAGCCTGCTCCAAAAACCACAAAGTAAACCACGATGAACGCCGTCAGGGAGACGCTCACCGCGGCGGCATCAATAGGCGATGCCGAATTGGTTGTGGTTAAAAGACCGTATACGGTGTAAGGCTGTCGACCGACTTCGGTAGTTATCCAGCCTGCTAAAACTGCAATGAACCCCGCTGGGGCAAACAGGACACAAATACGTTGAAGTGCCCTCGAATCAAAAAGTTTGCGACGTTTTCTTAGCCAAAGGCTCCACAAACCAATAACAAGCATGCCAAAACCAAGCGCGACCATTACTCGGAAAGACCAGAAAACGATAGATACAGGAGGGTGTTCCTCCTCTGGAAAAGCATCTAAGCCCTTTACTTTGCCGTTGAGGTCATGAGTTAAAATCAAACTACCGAGTTTGGGGATTTCCAGTGCGTATTCCATACGTTTTTCTTCATCGTTAGGGATACCGAAGAGGATCAATGGCGCGCCTTGGTGAGACTCATAGTGCCCTTCCATCGCGGCAACTTTGGCGGGTTGATGTTCAAGGGTGTTTAATCCGTGCATGTCTCCAGCAACGATTTGAATTGGTGTCACGATGGCTGCCATCCACATTGCCATCGAGAACATAATTCTGGCTAGTGGATTATGGTTTGCTTTTAGTAAGTGATAAGCGGCAGCGCCCGCTACAACAAAGGCGGTAGTGAGGTAAGCGGCGAGCAACATATGAACGAGCCGATAAGGGAAGGAAGGGTTGAAGACAATCGCCCACCAATCTTCTGGGATAAACTGTCCGGCTTCGTTGATACTGTAGCCCGTTGGTGTTTGCATCCAGCTATTGACCGAAAGTATCCAAAACGCAGACAAAAACGTCCCGAATGCAACAATACAAGTCGCTGTGAAGTGAAGCTTCTTGCCTACCTTATCCATACCGAAGAGCATCACGCCTAAAAACCCCGCTTCGAGGAAAAACGCAGTGAAAACTTCATATCCCATTAACGGGCCTAAGACTGGGCCTGTTTTGTCGGCAAATACGCTCCAGTTGGTCCCGAATTGATAGCTCAACACGATGCCACTTACCACACCCATACCAAAACTGATGGCAAAGATTTTGAGCCAGTATTTATATATCTGCATGTACTGTTTGTTGCCCGTTTTTAAGTACAAGCCCTCTAACACGGCGAGGTAACTTGCCAAACCAATCGTAAACGCTGGAAAAATGATGTGGAAAGAGACAGTAAAGGCAAATTGGAATCTGGCTAAATCGATGGCGAGTGTATCCATGGGCATTCCCTTTTAAGTTTCGAATTAACAGTTCGCCGAATTAGAAGAGATGAGGGAAGAGCGACGAACAAAATGGAATACGAAGAAGGAAGGCTAAGAGATTAAAAAACGATCGCTTTTTACGGCAGTGCGTACCATCTTTTAGATAAAGGAGGAGTTGTTATGAGCCTTAAACACTACTTTGAGAAAGCGACACCTAAGTTTGGCCCAGGTGGGAAGTATCACAAGTTCTATCCATTGTTCGAAGCTGTCGAAACCATTTTTTACACGCCTGGTAAGGTTAACCAGGGCATGACTCACGTTCGAGATAGCATCGATTTAAAACGTATTATGATCATGGTGTGGCTGGCGGTCTTCCCTGCCATGTTCTGGGGTATGTACAACATAGGTCAGCAGTCCAGCGATGCTTTGTTGTATGGAATGGATCAAGCCTCAGCTCAGCAAGCGCTGGCCTCTTCGTGGCAACTGAGTTGGGTATGGGGCTCGTTAGATGCGGTTTCACAGGCGGGGTGGGCAAGTAAAATGTGGCTTGGCGCCACTTACTTTATTCCGGTTTATGCGACGGTGTTTATCGTTGGTGGTTTCTGGGAAGTTCTGTTTGCTATTGTTCGAAAGCATGAGGTGAACGAAGGCTTTTTTGTCAGCTCTATACTATTCGCGCTGATCCTTCCTCCGACAATTCCACTGTGGCAAGCGGCTTTAGGTATCACTTTCGGTATTGTTGTGGCGAAGGAGATTTTCGGTGGTACGGGGCGAAACTTCTTAAACCCGGCACTAGCAGGGCGAGCCTTCTTGTACTTCGCTTATCCCGCTAACATGTCTGGCGGGGCTGTTTGGGTTGCGGCAGATGGTTACTCTGGCGCTACACCGCTGAGCCAATGGTATGAAGGTGGACAAAGTGCCTTGATAAATAGTATGACGGGACAGCCAATTTCATGGGGAGATGCTCTTGTTGGTAATTTGCCAGGCTCGATGGGTGAAGTCTCCACGCTGTTGATTGCATTAACAGGCTTTATTCTTATCTTTATGAAGATAGCGTCGTGGCGAATCGTTGCAGGCGTGTTGGTTGGTTTAGTGGCGGCTTCATTATTATTGAATGCGATCGGTTCGGACTCTAACCCAATGTTCTCCATGCCGTTTTACTGGCACTTCGTGATTGGTGGGGTCGCGTTTGGTACCTTCTTTATGGCGACAGATCCTGTCTCGGCGGCTTTTACCAATGGCGGTAAATGGGCATACGGACTATTAATCGGTGTGATGACGATTTTTATCCGAGTGCTGAACCCAGCTTATCCAGAAGGCATCATGTTAGCGATTCTATTTGCTAACTTATTCGCGCCACTTTTCGATTATTTAGTCAAAGAAAGTAATATCAAACGCAGAATGAAAAGGGCGAGACCTTCTTAAAATGAGGGTGACTTCACTGAAAGTTGATTGAAAACTGCACTATATTGAAAAGGTCAGAAACATGGGGTTTCTGGCTTTTTATTTTTATCAGGAGGACGAAGACGATGAGAATAAAGGATATTCTCGATAGCCGTTTGGTGCTGTCGTTCTGGTACAACCTAGACTACTGCTTGTCTCTGCTTAGTAAAATCTCTTCTCGTTGATTTCCTCAATGCAACCGCATTGAAAAGCATTTTATCTATTTGTTTTTTTAGTCTTACGTGGTAGCGCGTAGGGCAATGCGTATAAGGAAATTAACAATGAAACGTATTCCAGAACCTTTCCGTATCAAAATGGTTGAGCCAATCAAAATGACCACTTTGGCAGACCGTGAAGTCGCGTTAAAAGAAGCGGGTTATAACCCATTTCTTCTTCGTAGTGATGATGTTTATATCGATTTGCTGACTGACTCTGGCACTGGTGCCATGAGTGATAATCAGTGGGCTGGCATCATGATGGGGGATGAATCCTATGCGGGTAGCCGAAATTACTACAACCTGTGTGATGCAGTAGAGCACTTCTTTGGTTACAAGCTCACCGTGCCTGCGCACCAAGGGCGTGGTGCCGAGCAAATTTTGTTCCCAGCTTTGATTGAGCGTATGCGTCAAGTGCGTGGTGGTGAAACGCCAGTATTTATATCGAACTACCATTTTGATACCACCGCGGGTCACATCGAGCTCAATGGCGGTAAAGCAATTAACGTGGTAACGGAAGAAGCATTCGACACCACTACGCCTTATGATTGGAAGGGCAACTTTGATATCGATAAGCTGGTGGCAACAATTGAAGCGCACGGTTCACATAACATTTGTGCGATTATCACCACGATTACTTGTAATAGCTCCGGTGGCCAGCCTGTGTCGATGGAAAACATGCGCAGCGTGTACGAGATTGCAACCAAGTACGATATTCCGGTGGTGATTGACTCGGCTCGTTACTGTGAGAACGCCTACTTTATTAAGCAGCGTGAAGAAGGGTACGAAGATAAATCGATTCTGGAAATCATTCGCGAGATGTACCAATACGGTGACATGCTCACCATGTCGGCTAAGAAAGACCCGATGGTAAACATTGGTGGTATGTGTTGTATTCGTGAGCATAAAGAGTTGTTCCAAGCAGTGCAGACACGTTGTGTACCCATGGAAGGATTTGTGACATACGGTGGTATGGCTGGGCGTGATATGGAAGCGCTCGCTCGCGGTTTGTATGAAGCGGCAGATGAAGATTTTCTTCACTACCGAATTAGCCAAGTTCAATACTTAGGTGAGCGCTTACGTGAAGGCGGTATTCCAATTCAATACCCAACGGGTGGTCACGCAGTGTTTGTGGATGCCGCTAAGATTTTGCCACATATTCCAACGGATCAGTTCCCTGCGCAGGTATTGTGTAATGCCTTGTACTTGGAGGCGGGTATTCGAGCAGTAGAGATAGGATCACTACTGCTTGGTCGTGACCCTGATACGGGTAAACAAAAAGCGTCAGAGTTAGAATTAATGCGTTTGACCATTCCACGCCGCGTCTATACCAACGACCATATGGATTACATTGCGGATGCGATTATCGAGCTGAAAAATCGTGCACATGAGTTAAAAGGGCTCACTTTTGAGTATGAACCACCAGTGCTGCGCCACTTTACTGCTCGGTTTAAAGAAATCGATTAATTAAGGTTTGAATATAGAAAAGCAAAAGGCCGCGAGTTTCGCGGCCTTTTTCGATTTGTTTCTTAGCGTTACAGTTACGCCAACTCTAATGTAATGCGAACGAACTGATCGTCCTGGTACTGCACTTCATAATTGAATGTACCACTGGCGTAAATGCTGCCAAGGAAAAGTGAGCGTTGACTCATTGGTCCACGGAACAGCATCGAAATAGGAGCGATTAGGGCGTTATTATCATCGAAATGCTGATTTAAGTTCTCAGAAAGCACACACAGCAAACAGCCGTGTTGGTCGTGAGATAAGTCGACGTCTTCCGGTCGAGATAATAATACGGTAGTCCCCAACTTCTTCTCAATCTCGTTAATCAACAGCAAGTAGCTATCTAGATCAGGTTGAGGGTTACGTGGTTTATCTGCACCCACGCAACGTTCGAGTAACGCTTCCAGATTTCCGTTCTCGCCTTTTGCCTGTTGAGTCAAAGACTTTAACGGCTTTTTAATCAGCTTATAGCGATTACTCTTCAGTTTTGGCTTCAGCCATTTCTGCAGTAAGTCGTTACGCTCTTTAAGGGAGAGGCCATGCGAGGACGCGTGAATTTTAAAGTGCAGGTGCAATAAAGCGTGAACCGCAAGCTCACTCAGAAGTTGGTTAGCATCTGTAGACTGTCTTGCCTGCTTAGAACTTTGCATTACACTCGAACAAAATTAGGGAAGAAGGATAATGGTGCCGAGAGAGGGACTCGAACCCTCACACCAAAGGCACTAGCACCTCATGCTAGCGTGTCTACCAATTTCACCATCTCGGCATCATGATGCTCTGAATACTCAGAGGCCTCGAAAAGAAGCACCGCGAATTGTATAACCAAAATCCATCTGTTGGCGAGAGCAAAATGACGAATTTTGGATCTTTCGAGTTTGATTGCGTATTTATTGGTCACTTTTGCGTTTTTTACCATCAAAGTCTGTCCTTATGCCCTTACTTTTATTAACAGTATGACGACAAAAGAACGTTTTTGCCTAAATTTTGAACGCTTGAACGTTTGCGTAAATAAATGTGATGAATATCTCTTTTTGTTGGCTATACTTGCGTCCCGTTTAAGCGGGAATTAGGGTTTAGTTGTTCAGGACCCTTACCCATACAAGCCGTCACATGGAACAGGCCAAGCAATACGCTCGCCAGCAGTGAATGACCCCACGGACCGGACCAGCTACGTTCAATTGCTTGTATAAGGTAAAAATAAGATGTCGAACTATTCGTTCTGTCTACATTCTGGATCTGAAGGCGAGTTATCACTCGCTGCGTTGTCCCTTTCTTCTGCCAATTCCTTTGGCTCTTTTTTCTTTTTCAACGTTCAGTAGGTCCAGCTCATGAGTGTTCTATTTAGTCTATTTGGTATTGTTGCACTGCTAGGTTGTGCTTTCCTACTTTCTGAGGGCCGTTCTTCCATTAATTGGAAAACCGTATCTCGCGCCTTGATGCTACAAATGGGATTTGCTGCCTTAGTGCTTTATTTCCCGTTAGGTCAGGCGGCGCTGGCGAGTTTAAGTAATGGTGTCGCGGGGCTACTCAGCTTTGCTGATGAGGGGATTAAATTCCTCTTTGGTGACCTCGCTTCTTCTGGCTTTATCTTCGCTATTCGTGTCCTTCCTATCATCATCTTCTTCAGTGCTCTTATCTCCGCCCTTTACTACTTGGGCATCATGCAAAAAGTGATTCAATTTATTGGCGGCGCTATCCAGAAGTTCTTGGGTACGAGCAAAGCAGAGTCTCTGGTTGCAACAGGTAACATTTTCTTATCTCAAGGCGAGTCCCCACTTCTTATTCGTCCATTTCTTTCGAGCATGACTCGCTCTGAACTATTTGCTGTGATGGCTGGTGGTATGGCTTCAGTGGCGGGCAGTGTGCTTGGTGGTTATGCCGGTTTGGGTGTCGACCTAAAATACTTGATTGCGGCAAGCTTTATGGCAGCTCCAGGTAGTTTGATGATGGCAAAAATCATTGTTCCTGAACGCCAAACGCCAAGCGATTACAACGATATTGAGCTAGATAAATCAGAAGAAAGCAACGTTATTGATGCGCTAGCAAGCGGCGCCATGGGCGGTATGAAAGTGGCCGTTGCTGTTGGTACCATGCTTATCGCTTTTGTTAGTGTTATCGCGATGGTGAACACGGGACTAGAAAACTTAGGTGACATACTTGGTTTCTCTGGTGTGACGCTACAAGCGATTTTTGGTTACTTGTTTGCACCTCTAGCGTGGTTGATTGGTGTGCCAAGCCACGAAATCCTTGCTGCGGGTTCATACATTGGTCAGAAAGTTGTGATGAACGAATTTGTCGCGTTTATCGATTTTGTACAGCACAAAGCGACGCTGTCTGAGCATACTCAAGTCATCATCACTTTTGCGTTGTGTGGCTTTGCAAACATTGGCTCAATTGCGATTCAGCTGGGTTCTATCGGCGTGATGGCACCTGAGCGCCGCAAAGATGTAGCAAGTTTAGGCCTAAAAGCGGTTGCTGCTGGCACACTCGCTAACCTGATGAGTGCGTGTTTAGCGGGCATTTTCATCTCGCTCTAATTTAGATTGAAGATGCACACTAAAAACCCGCCTAAATGGCGGGTTTTATTATTTCTAAGGCTTAGGTATTAAGCCGTAGGGTATTGATTTAAAAGCGTCAGGGTGCTCTTGATAAGTTGGCGCTTTATGTACCCCTTTCCAATCGAGCAGCATGATGGCTAGCACGTTACGGTGCTCGCCGTACTTGAGATCAAAACTCCCATCGACCGATGGAATCATTCCTTTTTCAGCGTTGATTGCGTGACGAATGGCTTGGCGGGTTTTCTCGACGACCGGATCGTGATCCAAGCCTGCTAACAAAAACGAAATGCCGACTTCTGCAATTACGTCTTCTTTGGCGCGCAGTAGGATAGTGTCGATGTTGTTGCGAAAGTAATCATAAATCCATTGGTGTTTCTTTTCGCTTACTCGTTCTTGATAGTACTGTGAGTCGGCAAAGATGATGTGCGTCATACCATAGAGTTTATTCCAATACTGCTGCGCTGACAGCATCTTATCTTTATCGTCAGGGTAGGTGTTACGGAAGGTTTGAGTGAATTCCTCGACCACATCTTGCTCGCCTAGCTGGCGAAGCCAGTAGACTTGGTTTGCGAGCTGAGCTGCCCACGCCTCTATCATTTCTTTGTCCGTAACGTAACGCGAGAAATCGTAGCGCCTCAGGATCTTTCTTAGCGTTTTGTCTTGCTTATGTTTCAGACCATATTCGTTTGCTCTTGCCATTGCGCCAAGCAAATCCACGCCAAGATAAAGGTACTCAGGATGGTGTTTAGTGACGGTATAGCGTCGCTGCCCTCGCTCACTTTCTTTCTCTTGATACGCGGTCAATCTTTGTGATGAATAAAGAATAATATCTTCAGGTTCAACGACTTCATTAGCAAATCGGTTTAATCGGCTAGCTATTTGTGCCATGTCGGTCCAAACGGCAGCGTGATATTTCTCATCTAATGTCTGGCGGTACATGCGTAAGCCAAAGTGCCCCTCTTTAAACGCAGGTAAAGTGAACAGTTCCTGCTCGTAGGTACTACGAATCAACTGTGCTGATTGAGCATTATCTAGGAGCGGTATCTCTTCCTGTGATGCCTGAACAGCAAAGGTAAGTGAGCAAGAGAGTAAGACCGCTAAGCTAAGAGGTTTGATACGCATAAATCCATTCCCTATGAAGTCCTGAATCTAAACCTACCATCAATATTAATTAAGAATGTAAAAGCTGAGTCAATAGTTAAAAATCTGTCGAAAAGTCAGATTGATACGTTCACCTTTGGTTTTCGCGGTTTTTGGTACACAGTGTTTCCAGTGATGTTGGAGCTCGCCAGCCATAACCAGTAAGGAGCCGTGAGAAAGCTCATATTCAATCTCAGTTTTACAATGTAAATTTCTGAGCAAAAATCGACGTGTTTCACCTAAATTCAAAGAGGCGATAACCGGATTTCTACCTAGCTCTGGTTCATTGTCTTGGTGCCAGCCCATCGAATCTTGGCCGTGTCGGTATAGGTTGGCAAGTACAGAGTTGAAGGCTACATCCGCAATCGTCTCACAGCGCACTTTGAGTTGAGTTAACTCAGGAGTCCAAGGGTGAGGCTGCATGGTTAAGCCTGAGTAAGTATATGCTGCATCACCGTGCCACGCTTGTAAACGAGGTTGAAGTACTGACTTGCCGAACATGGTAATGCGCTCTTGATGCCATGGCAGTATTTCCAGAAGTTGGTCAAAGTAGTGATCCGCTTCTAGATGGCTAAGAAAGTAAGGATCGTAATAGAGTTTACCCCTTTCTACTTCTTGCCACTGAGTACCGCCAAATAAATCGCCTTGTTGATGCATCATCTCATACCTAAAACATAAAAAATTTTAATCACTGTTACCTTTCCGATTGGGATTGGTTATTCTTGTGATAATAAGAATTTTAACAATAAATAAAAATCTCGTAACGATATACGAGTTGTGGGGAGAAAATGCGTTATTTACCCAGAAAGCGATGCTATTTTGCATTGTTCTTCCTCTGTTTTTTCGCTTTATGCGTTGGGGTTATTGAGCTGTTGCATCGAAATCAGCAAGAGCTTCACCAAGAGCGAGTTCAAGTTGAGGCCAAAGAGCAACTTTCCACCCTCCGTTCCAATTTGGAAGCGGTACTTATGGCGGATATCTATAAAGCCAGTACCTTGGCGACACTCATTACTTTACTGCCTAAAAATCAAGAAGACGAATTGAACATTGCGGCTCACCGCATCCTGAGCAAAAGCAAACATATTACGATCATTGGCATTGCGAAGAATGATGTTATCAGTCATATATTTCCCCGCCAAGGTAATGAGCGTTTAATCGGCCTCGATTACCGAACGGTGCCACAGCAGTGGGTACAGGTGCAAAAAGCTAAAGATATACAAGAAATATTTATAGCAGGACCTGTCAACTTGATTCAAGGCGGCAAAGGCTTGATCGTGCGGGTTCCGGTTTTTCTTGATCCACCGTTGAACCAAGATTATTGGGGTGTGATCAGTGCGGTGATTAATTTTGATGCTCTGATGCGAGAAACTGGCGTGATCGATTTTTCTTATCGCTACCCTTTGATGATTCGTGGTTACGACAGTGGCGGTGCTTTTGGTGACGTTTTCTTTGGCGCACTGAGTGAAACCAAAAAGCCATACGCGAAAGAAATGGTTCATTTTCCTTATGGTGGGTGGAGTATGGTGGTTTTCTCCGGAGACAAACTCGACCGTCAAATTCCTTGGCATCAGCTTTATTTAGCAAGGCTTATCGGTTATCCCATTGTTTTTGCACTGAGCCTCGCGCTTATTGCGATTTATCGCTTGTACACCATTGCGGATGATAGAGCACTGCATGATGAACTGACGCACTTACCAAACCGTCGCTATTTTATGAAGTTTTACAAGCAGCAGTTTGAAATAGCGAAACGTTACAAAAAGCGTTACAGCTTCGCCTTAATCAATATAGATCTGGATAGGTTTAAACATATTAACGATACCTATGGTCATGACGCAGGCGACAAGGTCTTAGTCGCTACGGCTGAGAGAGTGAAAAGCTCTCTGCGTAAATCAGATATTGTGGCCCGAATGGGAGGGGATGAGTTTTTAGTTGTCGTTCATAACCCTGGGACGGAAGAAAATGTTCAGTCTCTGCTACAAAAGCTCAGGTTAGCTTTATGTTCGACGCCCGTGATTTACGATGAAGCGCTCATCTACCTGAGAGCCAGCATTGGGTACGCGATATTTGATCCGGACATGTCATCTCCAGAGCAAATGATGAAAATAGCCGATGAGAGAATGTATCAACAAAAACATGGCGGATGAACCTGAGCCCAGTTTCAATCAGGACTTTGGAGCAGTGGTAATAAGGTTGAGAATCCGAAATCTCACCATCATTTGGGTATAAGAATATATGACTTTACATATCAATAGACTCTTTGCTGAGAGTGTCATTATTAGCAGTGCATGAAGTGGCATATTTGCATGTTGTTGCATTTTGCAAATGCAGTTTGCGAAATTTATGGTTAATAAAGCAACGATATGCATCTGGATCTATTAAAAAACGGCCTTTTTAAAGTTGGCACGCATCGTGCTTTATCTAGAGTGACCCTTATTAAGCCGAGGGTCACCTAGCCAACTGACGTTGTTAGTGAATACACATTGTTCACAAGTATATACCGCCAATCACGATTATTGTGATTGGCGTTTTTTCTTTCTAGAGACCAATAATATTCACGTCGTCACCTGTCTCATCGGCTTCTCCGCACTTACTGTAACAACTAGGCTGCCTTGGACAAACGGCCCCTCTTGAGCAGATTAGCCTAGCTTGCGTTTGAATACCTCGTTCTATCCAATTGATGTTTAATATCTTAGCGATGGTTGTTAAGTCTTTTTTGATGTGGGGAGGAATGACACTACTTCCGCCGGAAGCGACACAAAGTGACTTCAGCTCTTCCGCAATAGAAACCGCATCACCACCTTGTGCAGAAATCGCAGGGTTTAAATCTATCCCCGCGCATAACACTCGGTTGTTCCCCGCAGGGTCAAATACGTTGACTGATTCACAACAGTAAATACGTGGCTCGTCGCCCACATTCAAAATCGAAATTTGCGCTGAACTGGTATCCAAAGGTTGGGCTAGACGTCTAAATACGGCCCAGTGTTGGCAAGGATCGTTCACTTTGCGCATATTACCCCAAGGAAGCGGGATGCCATTTCCACGATATACCGCTTTCAACTTGCCCGGACCATAGGCATCAAAGTAGTGCCAATGAGGGTACGGAGAAACCACGGTCATACGACGCATCGCAACGGAAGGAGAAACGCCGGCCTTTTTGTGAACATCAATTTCGTAACCGGAACGGTCAAGCAACTGACGAAATGGTACTTTGGGGCAAAGCAGGGCACCAGCAAAAAAGCTGGACTCAAAATCGCGCCAAGCTTGTAGGATATCTTGCGAGTTGAGCTCAGAGTTGGAAACTGGGCTGTCCATTTGCTCCCAGTTGTTTTGATGCCCAATAGATAAAACGTTATTCATTGCATCACTGCTATGGAGCACGCGATGGCCGATGTATACCGCCAAGTCATATTTCAATCGGGTTGGGTAGTCTCGCATTCGTTTATTGAGATAAATAGTCCCAGGTGGCTCCATGAAAGACGTAATCAACTGTTTGGCGCTGACGCCCAGTTCATCAATCACATCCTGTGGTGCTCGGTCTACCCAGCGAATATCCAACCCCATGCTTTTCGCAATATCTATCAGATCTTCTACCGATAGATTCAGGCGTTTCAAGCCGACCTCTTCGGCTGCGCGTTCTAAATCAGGAAAATGGTTTTGATGGTTCTCTTGGTGCGCACGGATCAACAAGTGGGCGAATTGACGTCCAGTAATACCTGTTTGAGACAACATCTCTGGAATCGCGATTTGGAGAATATCATTGGAGAACAAAAAGCTCGGCTCCAATGCCATACCGTTGATACCGCCACGATTCCCTTTGTTGGGTGTAATGGCTTCTAATTCCGGTTCATCATCTAAAAACCACGCAGGATCTTTTTGAAAAACTTCCGCGATTACTTCGAGCATATCAATACTCGGAACGCGTTTTCCGCGCTCTATCATCGAAAGGTAAGATACCGACGGTGCGTACTCAGGATTGATCCTTACACAGCGTGCAGATAAATCCTCCATAGTTAAATGGTTGTTTTTCCTTAGGTTGCGAATTTTCGTACCTAGAAAATGGGACTGACGAATAAGGCTTTTTGACACAGACATTTTGTAAAATTCACATTGTAAAATTTTTGTTGTGAAATTGTAGTCAATATTTCGCTAGTCTACATAATAAGCAGGCAAGGAAATTAACCATCAACTTCACAGAATTGCCTGAAACTTAAACGAAGGAATTAAGTTTTTACTCTAGGACGAGTTTTTTTAAGTGCGAGGATATGACGATGAATATGCTGAACTTCGATAAAAAAGAGATGCAACAACAACAACGCCCATTTATCGCTGAAGCTGTATTTGCCGTCGAAGCGGTAAGTGCTGAGCAGCAGAGCGAGAAGCAAGTAAAAGCGAAGCAACTACTAGACCGCATGTTCCCATTGGAGAACGGGTCGCACCAAGATGTATCAAGTTACGTAATTGATTACCGCCATGTATTGGCTTACTTCAAAGACGGCACACACAGCGGCCTGAAAAGCCCAAAACACTTTGTGGCGTATACGGGTGAGAAAGAAGATCCAAAATCGATCTTGTTTAAAGACGATTCAGGTAACCACGTAGAAGTGCTATTTGGCTGTCATAAAGGCACCGGTTGTGTGGAGTTGATGGATATTGATGACATTCAACTGGAAACACGCACTACGTTTAATCCTGAACTAACGGGTAATGCGCCGACGGCGATGCGCCACTGGATCAGCTTAATCAAAGGCGACAAAAAAGGTAAGCCGATGGCATGCAGTGAAGATAAAGAATACACTGCGAAAAACGGTGACGACTATATTCTAAGCTACTGCTACAGTGTCGATTAAGATGTGAAGCGCCAGATAAATAGACCCCGCACTCAATAGTGCGGGTTTTTTATTCTATTTCGAAAAAGTCGGTCCTATTAACCAAGCTTACATAACAAATTGATTTAAATGGGCATCACGCGGTTACGACCGAGTTGTTTTGCCTCATAAAGTTGCTTATCGGCTTTATTGACCAGAGCTTCAGGTGTATCACCCACCTCATATTCTGCTACCCCAAAAGAAGCGGTAATGCTGTGAACTTGTGTACCAGAACGCTTATCTCTGATGCGCAGTTTTTCTATCATGCGGCGTAGTGTGTCTGCATATTGGCGAGCAATTCGCAGAGATTTATTGGGCACAATTAAAGCGAACTCTTCACCACCAAAACGATACGCGCATATTCCATCTCGACAGCTTTGTTGTAGTCGACGGGCAATGGCTTTTAGTACCGTATCGCCGAAAAGGTGGCCATAATTGTCGTTAAATGACTTGAAATGGTCGATATCAAGCATGATCAAGGTCATTGCTTGATTTGATGCGATAAGCGAAGACAGATCTTTATCAAAAGCTCGACGGTTGTAAAGGTTGGATAGACCATCAAACAATGCGTCTTGCTGAACTTCAGCCAGCTGATTTTTGAGGCGAGAAATTTCTTCACTCGCATTAGTTAATTGGCTATTCAAAAACTTTGTCGAGTGACGAATTTCGTGTGACTCTGCGACAAGTTGACGAATCACCACCATCACTTCTTCAATACTTAAGCTGTTGTCTTCAACTTTTTCTAGCTTATTAAAACTTTTGTCTACCATTTCAGAAAAGGAAGAAGTATCTGAAAGTGTATCGCTCATCGAGCTGGACACTTCATGCAGCAGAACTTCTACATTGGTTCTAAGATCTTCAAGGCTAGTTTCTGCTTTACTGGCAACATAGTTGTTATAAAGCTGTTTATTGGTTGCAGGCGGGCAGATACCGTAGTTTTCTAACACCGTATCCAACTCAAAGTTGAGTTCAGGAATGGTCTTGTCAACGTAGGTATACCAAAGCGCATAGTTGGCTGGCGTGGCAGCAACATGATTTTTGATCATTAGTGGGACCGCTTTTTTCAAATTAGCGGTCGATTTTTTAAACTCGTCGGTCATTTCTGCGATGGTACTAGCAAAATGGAATTGGACTTAGATTAACGGATATTAACCGATATCGCTTTAATTTTTATCATTTTTGCATGGTTTATATAAAAAATGAGTGATTAAGACCGTTATCAATATCGCCAAATTTTAATTTTATAAAATCTTAGTATGAAACATGTGCAAACGATGTTTTGGTGTTAAGGGCTCTAAGATGACCAGCCAATTGGTTTAGTGAGATTGTCAGTAACCTAATGATCGTAAAGCCCTATTGCCCGTACAACAACGAGTGGAATAAAAGACTTAGCGCTTAGGCTATTTGCAACAAGAACGCGGGGATACCGAGTTTACAAAAAGAGGGTGCGACTTGGATAAGAAAATAGGACTGTATTGGTTCACTAATGACCTGCGTTTGCATGACAACCCGCTGTTGATAGACGCTTGTGCAGAAATGGATGAGTTAATTTGTTTGTATTGTCGCCCCTCGGTGACACCTTACTTGCAGCATTTTGCGCAGGAGACCTCTTTAGGGCGTGCGAAATTGCAGTTTCTCGAGGCATCGCTTAATGAACTTAATCAATCTTTAGCTAAATTGGGGCAACGATTATGGACGGTTGAACTGACGCCCTATCAAGCGATCAAATATGCCATCAGTCATTTCGGTATCACTCATATTTATGCTGATGCGTTTGCTGGTTCGGATGAGCAACAGGCACTAGAGTGTGCAATTGAAGGCACTCCCCATGTGAACATCAAACAGCAAGCGATCCGCACTTTGTTGCGCGAAGAACAGTTGCCATTTGAATTAAGGCAATTGCCTGCGACCTTCACGAAATTTAGAAAGCAGGTCGAAGGTTTAGACCTCTCTCAACCTCACAAGAGCGTTCATGCTTTACCGCCAGCACCTTCAGGTATGAATTTTCCTACCGCCACGACATATTACTTTGACACCAAGCCAGCATTCGATGGCGGAGAACTGAGCGGTCTTGAACATTGTCGACGCTATTTTGCTTCAAGTTTAGCGAGCGAATATAAACAGACGCGCAATGGGCTTGATGGGGTGGAGTATTCAACTAAATTTTCACCTTGGTTAGCTCATGGTTGCGTCTCTCCTACAATCATTTATGCCATGCTCAAACAATATGAGCAGAAGAACGGAGCAAATGATTCAACCTATTGGATCTATTTCGAGTTGCTGTGGCGGGAATACTTTTATTGGTACGCGAGAAAGTATCAACAGAAGTTGTTTCGATTTGGCGGTATCGCCAACCAGCCACCGCTGACCAGTTTTTATGCGCAACGCTTCAAGCAGTGGAAGAAAGGCGAGACACCTTTTCCAATCGTTAACGCATGTATGCATCAGCTTAATAATACGGGTTATATGTCTAACCGAGGGCGCCAACTGGTCGCGAGCTGTCTGGTTCATGAACTCGGACTCGACTGGCGCTACGGTGCTGCTTATTTTGAAACTCAGTTGATTGATTACGATGTCGGCTCTAATTGGGGCAACTGGCAGTATTTAGCTGGTGTTGGCGCTGACCCACGTGGCTCACGTCAGTTTAATCTAGAAAAGCAGACACAAACTTATGATCCAGATTTTTCATTTATCGACAAATGGCAGGGGAGATGCGTAGGCGTACATCTTGATAGTGTCGATATGGTGGATTGGCCGATTGCGCCAAAAAAAGAGAGCGGGAGATAACCAATGCATTACGAGACGGTTCGGCTAATTCTTGGTGACCAACTTAATAGCGAGCATTCGTGGTTTCAACGTGTAGACGACTCGGTGCTTTACCTTGTCGCTGAGTTAAAACAAGAAAATACTTATGTTACGCATCATATTCAAAAGGTGTGTGCTTTTTTCTCTGCGATGGCGAATTTTGCCAACGAGCTGCAGGAAGAAGGGCATCAAGTTTTACACCTCACGTTGGATGACACACAATCTTTCGAGGATCTTGCGCAAGCCTTACAACACTACGTGAGTGAAGTTGGTGCAAGTAAGTTTGAATATCAACGCCCCGACGAATACCGTTTACTAGAGCAGTTAGCCAAACTAAAGCTTGATGGGGTCGTGATGCGTAGCGTCGATTCGGAACACTTTTTGTTACCGTTTGAGGAAATAGAATCGCAGTTTCCTCAAGGTAAACACATCATGATGGAGCACTTTTATCGCCGTATGCGTAAGCGTTTCAACATTTTGATGCAAGACGGTAAGCCTATGGGGGGAAAGTGGAACTACGACGCCAATAACCGAAATAAACTTAAAGCAAAAGACATTGAACAGCTGCCAAAGCCATTAATGTTCAGTCATGACGTCAGTGATATTGTTGAGCGCTTAGGTCGGCACAACATTCAAACCATAGGTAAATTAAATGGTGATTTAATTTGGCCAGTAAATCGCTCTCAAAGCTTGTCTTTACTTGCGCATTTTTGTCAGGTCTGTTTGCCACTGTTTGGTCGTTTTCAAGACGCCATGACAGGTCAGCACGAGGCTAAATGGAGCTTGTATCACAGCCGGATTTCGTTCCCGCTGAACAGCAAGCTGCTGCATCCGAGAGAGGTGATTGACGCTTCACTTAAGGCATTTCATGCCAATGCCGACATAGACATTTCTCAGGTAGAAGGTTTTATTCGTCAGATCTTGGGATGGCGAGAGTACATCAGAGGCGTTTATTGGGCGAACATGCCTCATTACCCGAAAAAGAATGAACTGGAAGCGGGTAGAAAGCTGCCAGACTTCTTCTGGAACGGCGAAACCAAAATGGCCTGTATGCGAAACGCGATTGGTCAGTCTCTTGATTACGCTTACGCGCACCACATTCAGCGCTTGATGGTAACCGGTAACTTTTGTTTATTAACCGAGATCGACCCAGATCAAGTGGATGAGTGGTATCTCGGTATCTATGTTGATGCGATTGAATGGGTCGAAATGCCGAACACACGTGGCATGGCATTGTTTGCGGATGGCGGCATTGTTGGCACCAAACCTTACGCGGCGAGTGGTTCTTACATCAACAAAATGAGCGACTACTGTAAGGGTTGCCACTACGACAATAAGGCTAGGAGTGGAGAAGGCTCTTGTCCGTTCAACAGCTTATATTGGCGCTTTATGAATAAACACGACAAACGCTTAGCAACGAATCCACGAATCGGGATGATTTTCCGTTCTTGGGACAACATGGAAGAGCAGCAACGCCAAGCGATATTAGATACCGCTGAGCACTATATGGAAAACTTGGAGAGCTTGTAATGGACATACTGATCGTTGGTGGAAATGGCGGCATTGGATTGGCGATGGTTCAACAAGCGCTAGTTCGCTTTCCTCAAGCTCGCGTGCATGCCACTTATCGTAAGCATCAACCAGACTGGCAACACCCAAATGTAGCTTGGCATCAAGTGGATGTATCGCAGGACGAGCAGGTGACAGCGTTCAGTGAACAAATTGAACATGTTGATTGGTTGGTGAACTGCGTTGGTATGTTGCACACCCAAGATAAAGGTCCTGAGAAAAATCTTAGCTCGCTCGACGCAGACTTTTTTCAGCAAACCATCATGGTTAATACTTTGCCGAGTTTACTGTTGGCGAAATACTTCACGCCCAAGTTAAAACGCAGTACCAACCCCAAGTTTGCGACCATTTCGGCCAAAGTTGGCAGTATTAGTGATAATCACTTAGGCGGTTGGTACAGCTATCGTGCATCGAAAGCCGCGTTAAATATGTTCCTCAAAACCATGTCGATTGAATGGCGGAGAATGGTCAAACACGGGACTGTACTCGCTCTTCACCCAGGCACAACAGATACGGCTTTGTCGGCACCTTTTCAAGCGAATGTACCTGAAGGAAAGCTGTTTAGCCCAGAGCGTGTCGCGCGAGACTTATGGGGATTGATTGACAAAGCAACCCCGCAGGATAGCGGGGCATTTTGGGCTTATGATGGTGCCTTGTTACCTTGGTGAAGCGCTGCTTGGTCTGAGCCACGTTACCTTGGAAAATAAGGCTAGCAGTGCGACATAAAGTTTTTGTGGTTCTAACTTTTGACTGATTTGTTTCTTCGGCAGCGCTCAGAACAGTAAACGACTTCGTCCCAATTTCTTGCCCATTTCTTTCTCCAAGAAAATGGGCGATGGCAAACAGAGCAGATTTTGGTTGGTAATTGTGTTTTAAAACCTTTCATCTGGTCCTCCCCATTCGCCATCGTATGCCCTTGAAGTTGAATGAATACGAACTATTTATCAAAGAGGTACAGATACTCTTCATACCCCTGCGTTTTCATTTCACTTACCGGTACAAATTTCATTGCCGCAGAGTTCATGCAGTAGCGTAATCCTGTTGGCTTCGGACCGTCTTTAAAAACATGACCAAGGTGAGAATCACCAAACTTACTGCGAACTTCCGTTCTTGGATAAATCAGCTTGTAATCGGTTTTTTCAACGATGTAACCTGGGTTGATTGGCTTAGTGAAACTTGGCCAACCCGTCCCCGATTTGTATTTATCGGTAGAAGAAAACAACGGCTCACCAGTTACGATATCAACGTAAATCCCCGCTTCTTTGTTGTCCCAATATTCGTTGTCGAACGGACGTTCGGTGCCTTCTTCTTGTGTTACGTAGTATTGCAACTCCGTTAAGTTTGATTTGATCTCGGACTTAGCAGGCTTACTGTACTCTTTCACTTTTGATAGCAACTTTTTTTCTTCGATCAACTGACGAAGCGTTTTTGGGGTCTCTTTACGATCATCACCAAATACTTCATCCAAGTATTTATCTCGACCAGACGCATAGCGGTAATACTTATACTTTAAGCTGCTCTTTTTGTAGTAGTCTTGGTGATACTCTTCTGCGGGATAAAACTTTTCAAACTCGATCAATTCTGTTTTCAACGGTTTTGGATAGATCATCGCCTTGTCGATTTCCATTATAAACTGTTCTGCGATCTGCTTTTGCTCAGCGTTATGATAGAAAATAGCAGGGCGATACTGTGGGCCACGGTCGACAAAAGAGCCTTTATCGTCAGTAGGATCGATATGACGGAAAAAGTAGTCCAACACTTGCTCGTAACTAACCACTTTAGGATCGTACTTAACTTCGATCACTTCTATGTGACCGGATTTACCTGATGAAACTTGGCGATAAGTTGGGTTTTCAACATGACCACCAGAATAGCCTGATACGACATCGACTACGCCAGTCAACTGTTCCAAATCCGATTCTGTACACCAGAAACAGCCGCCAGCTAGTGTGGCGATTTCTGCATTATCTGAAGTCTTCATCTTATCCATCGTATCGGCGGTGCCTGCTTTACTCAAAAGTAGAAACAAGACAGGAAGTGCGAAAGAGAATCCGACCAATAACTTAGATATATTCTTCATAGCTACCTCAACGTTGTTTTCCGTAGAAAGTGTGACTGAAATAAAAAGTGTTACGTATAGAGAAAGGCAACCGAGCGAAAAAATTACAGCAATGTTGAAAATTCCGTTGCCCTTTTATGCGAGAAAGCTAAAGTATCGACACGAAATACACCGCTTGATAGGGCAACGATGTCTTCAACGAGCGATGCTAAATGAGGTAAATCATGCAAGCAGAAGTTAAATGGGTAGAAGATTTTAAGTTCCTTGGGCAATCTCAGTCGGGTCACTCCGTAGTGATGGATGGCAATGGCGGTGCAACGGCACCAAGCCCAATGGAGATGGTTGATCTATTTGTGCAGTAGGCTAAAATACTGAAAACACAGCCACTTAGCGAGTATTTCCGTGAAGCCTACAATCATTACTTATTTACGATATTCCAGTAAACAACAAGCTGATGGTCTATCAGAATATCGACAAAGTGAGATAAACAGAAAGTTCGTAGAGAAGTTTTGTGCAGAGCATGAAGTTGACTTGAATGAAGTCATTTCACTTAAAGATTTAGGCGTAAGTGCCTATCGTGGTTTGAACTTAACACTTGGTTCGTTTAGCCAAACCATCAAGAAATTTAAATCTGGCGAAATCGGTAAAAAGTTCAACGAAGATGGGGAGATTAACACTTATCTTATAGTTGAAAGCTTAGACCGTATCACTCGTACAGGTCCCTTCAAAAGCACCCAAATCTTCACTGAATTGCTCGAATATACAAACATCGTAGTTCTCGCTGATGGTGAAAAAAAGATTTATTCAAAAAAGAGCATCGATTCTACTCATGGGATGATGGATCTTTTCATGGCACTCGTATCGCTCCAACGTTCACACTCTGAATCCAGTATGAAAGAGTTTCGTTCAAGAAAGTCTTGGGAGAAGAAACGTGAAGATCTGCTTGGCTATTTCACATTACCAGAAGAAGAACGAGAAGGTTTAGAGCGCCCTAAAAATGCTACTGCGATGTGTCCGTTTTGGTTGAGAGCGAAGAAAGATGGTCGTGGTTATGAGTTCATCCCTGAAAACAAGAAAGTAATGGATTTTCTTATTGAGAAACTATTAGACGGCAACGGGATGACCAGATCTGTACGTTTACTGAATGATGAAATTGATAAGGGTACTCTGAAACCAAAACTTAAAAAGGCTAATCGAAAAACAAGGCATTTTAGAGCAGCAGCATATAGTGGATTGTTTAACTCGGAGGTATCAACAGTGAAAGGTGATTACCTTTTAACTGAATCTTACTATCCAACAGATGATGATGTTGAACAAGGTAAGTACCCTGAGAAGCATCTTGGTAAGCGTGTGCGTAAAGAAATTGCTGTCTTAAAGAATTACTATCCAGCACTCATGACTGAAAGCCAAGCTGCTTATATCCGTAGTCTGATGGGTGAAAGGCGTTCAAAAGGTACAAAACCGAACAAAGCAATTAAAAACCTCGCACAAGGCATTCTAAGATGTCCTCATTGCAACAGCACATATATAAAGGCTAAAGATAGAAAAAAAGTCTACCTAAGATGTAACCTTGCAAGAGAGGGACTGTGTAAGGCTAAGGTGATTAAGCATGAGGTGTTTGAACATAATTTGCTTCACTTTTGCAAGGGTTTGAATATTAACAAAATCATATCAAATCAAACAGGTGATATGGCTCTTGAAAGCTCTTTGAAGGAGTTCGAGCATCAAATGATCCTTTTACAGGTACAGAAATCTGAGCTTGAAGGTGATATGGCTCAACTTGTTAAAAATATCAGCAGCATCAAAATCCCATCTTTGTTAGAGAAAGTTCAAGAAGATTACTTGTCGAAAGAGAATGAGCTGAAGAGGGTCATTCAAGAAATTGATTTGGTTGAAACATCATTGATGAAGTTACAACAACAGATGTCAATGCTTGATGATGATAGTTCATTACAAGAACTTATAGATTTGACACTTGACGAAAATGCAGATGATGAAGTTAGGCAACGTTTTAATATTGAATTGAATAAAGTGGTCAAAGGAATGACTGTGTTGTATAAAGATACGGATGATAATCCATTTGATTATCATTTGATTTCAATTCAGTTTTTAGATGGTGTTCATAGATTAATACCAGTACATGAAAAATTAACTGATAAGATACACAATATCTTACCTTATCAAGATGCCGTCAAAGTAGATTCAGTTGATTTCTCCGAAACGGTTATCTTACCAACAGACTATCTTGAGGGACTTGAAAGCGGTAAGTATCCTCAATTGGATGGAATGGCGAAGTACTACCAAGAAAACCCAGCTAAATATCTGAAACTAAAACACCAAATCGACCAGTCGCAAGAGATCTACCAGTAAAATTTTAACTGCGTGAAGCAAAGGGATTGTTGGAGTAATGCTCCTTCAATTCTTTGTATCTAACTGATAGGAAAGGGAATTATAGAATTGCTTTAAAAACTTAAAAATAAACCTTGACAATTTCATGAAAATAATTATTGACATTTCATTCTGGTTAATGTTACTATTCTCACCGTTGAAAGAGCTAATCACTTTTTCCTCCTCTCAAAATTGATAGTCGTGGTGCGCCACTTCTACCACCAAAATATTAAGCAAGAACGGCTTGTCTGCAATGTGCAGATTCATGTTCAACAATCTAAAAGCACTCTTTCCGCAATGATCATTGTTCGCTTTGCTTATTCAAAGTGCAGGGATAGATCTATCTGCTGAATCAGAACACCCTTTTGATTGTTGTCATACCGCCCTCTTATTGCTTGCTGAAAACCTGTATCGCTGTACATCTCTTGTCAGTGATAGCGGTTCTCACCACACATAAAGCACAAACTTAATATTTACACCCCACTGGGTGGGGCTGTTTACACCTTAAATTAATTGATAAATAAGAGAGGAATTAATGAAACATTCAATTTACAAAACATGTTTGGACAATTTTAAATCTTCAGCAAAAGGTAAAAGATTTTTAAGAGAGTATTTTGGTAAAAAACAAGTGACACATGAGGATTTTTTCGAGTTATGTATCGATAGTGCCATTAATTTTAATAAAGAGACAGTTGGTTCTTTAGTTCTTATGAAAGAAGAGAGTGAGTGGTCAAAAATAGGATTCCCTACCATTTTTATTGATAATTTAGAAGTGTTGCACACGCTGAAAGTCGCAAGGTTTTCATTTAAAAGTGACAGCATACAAAGACCATTCGATACATTTTCAATTTCCTTCCCTGAAGGTACGTACATTGAAGGTCAAGAAGTTAAAAACTGCTTGGTATCAATTCGAAGTAAACGAGAGTGGTTCGATGTTTTTAGTGGAGGTGAAGCACATACAACTTGTGTCAAAGATCGGAAGGCAGAATCTAATGATGAAGATGATCAGATACTTAAAATCTCATATTCCATTGATGGAGATAATATTATGGAGCAACGGTTACTTCTTTCTGACATTGAAGAAATAGATTTTGATGAGCAGGAACTCAGTCATTGGGATAGATTGGCAAAGCAGATGGTAAAGATTGTTATATCACTTTGCATCTATAACTCAGCAACAGAAGGTAAAAAGCTGGTTGCTGGCTTTCCTAAATCGGCACTTAAATTACCAAAAGGTTCATCAAAACTCAGATATAAAGGTTCGACTTTATTTGGAAATAATAAAAATCATCAAAATAATAATTCAACAAGAAAGATAAAGTATCGAGTTCCTTTTTACCGAAACCTCAGAGCAAAAAGATATTATCAAGGTGAATATAAAGACCTCCAGCAAGGAAGTAGATGGGTATTGGTAAAAGAAATAGATTTAACAAATAATCTCCAAACATTAATTAACTAAAGGCATATTATTAAGTATTTACGCCCACTGGGTGGGGCTTTTTACACCCTAAATTTATAAAAAACACAAGAGGACTGATTATGAAAAAAGAAAATATTGATATATCAACAATGGCACAGCATGAGTTAGAGGTATTGAAGAGAGAAGATTCACAGTATCTATTTGAGCAAACGGCTTTGTTCTTCAAGACCGATAAACCAGTGACTCGTTCAGTGGTCGTAGCAATGATTTCGCTGAATGTTACAGATTTTGAATGTTTGCATTTGGAGCGCTTGGATTTAACTGATTTAGATCTACGTGGCGTTAACTTCTGCGGTTCAGTGATTAAGAACTGTGATTTTAGTGGTGCTGATTTGTCTAACGCCACTTTTGAGTATACCGAAATCAAAGACTGCGATTTTACCGATGCGTTGTTTATTCAGACGTTTATGTATTCAGCATCATTCAAGCAGTGTGATTTTGAAGGAGTAAATCTTCTGTATGCAAGGGAGCGAGCTGATGGGTTTGAAGACAACAATATCAATGTGAATGTAGGTTTCCCTCAGAAAGCAATCGCAATCAATGTAGATAACACTGTCGATGCAGATATTGCGTCAAACGCTATGTTGAAGCTGATCTCTTACCTGATGTGTCAAGGTTTTAAAAATAGATCTCAGTTAATCAGACTTTGTGAGCTGTTCATCAAACCAAAGGTAAATAACGTGATCTCAGAAGCAGCGTATCTGCCGCTTTTTGAAACGACTTATGACTATGTTACCCAACAACAAACAAACCAATAGGAGGGTGAGAGATGTGTAATTACAACAAATTACCTTTCGATGAGTTAGTCGATGTAACAAGTGAGCCAAGTTGCTGGCGCTGCGGTTCAAATGATTACAGTGCGGGTGAAACAGAGTGCCATGGTGATTATCTGAATCAAGATGTTGAGTGTAATGACTGTTACTCAACGTGGCAGTTAGTCTATGAAATTAAACAAGTTTATGTTCCGCAACAATAGGAGATGATATGGAATTAGTGACAAGTATTGAGCAAAAATCTCAAGCGATTATTGAGCAGAAATATTTGAGAAAAATCGAAGAGCATAGCCAATGTGATACGTTGGTGGTTGAGCGTGTCGCTAACGATTTAAGTGTCACGCATAAAACGATGATGTTCTCTATGCTACCAAAATACACAAGAGTGAAGGTGATTGAGAGTTTGATGTTCCATGACGCTTTAACTTTCGATCATATAGGAATGGTTGAGCATGAATTGCAAAACACCAGTGATGAGTGTGAACTTGATGACATGGATTTGTGTACCTATCACCGTGATGTAATGGCTTCTCTCAGCTCTTGTAGTAAGGAGGTGAAATGAACCTATATATTGTTGAGTCACAGTTTGAACAAATTGCAGATGAATGCATTGACTATAAAGCGGATCAGCCAATCTACATCTTATCAGGTGATGCTGAAATGTTGGAAGGTTATGGTGAGGTCGAGATTATCTCTGTAGAAGAACTATTCGTAACTTTATGTCACTTACCTACATTTAATTTTGACTGTGAAAAAATGGTCAATTTTTTTGAAAGAGTGGATGGTTATGCTGGCGATTTTGTTATGCACGATCAAGCACTCTATTTAGAAATATATAAAGAAGATGGTCTACGTCCTATAGTGATCGATCTCGTTAACAATTGGTACAATGAGGTGGTTTATTCTGTAAAAGCTTCTGATGGTAAAACATATTGTATTGATGCAGATTTAAATGATGCACTGAGTGTTGTTGCTTGTATGCAGCTGGATCTAAAAGCATTAATGAGAAGGTATGTATTTGGGTGGAGCGATGCATATTCAAACTGGTTACAGACAGGTGATGATGATTATTTAGCCCCTTTGGATCAGCTTATTGAGTTGGAACTTAGTCGATTGACGTTTGATGATATTGCAGAAAAAATATTGCCATTACATCAACTTCCCGATTCCTATTTTCATGTGGATCTGTATGAGTATGAGGATTTAGAGCAATTTGTCATGAACAAGAATTACTCATCTTTGGCTAATAGTCTTCTTACTGACGGATTGAATGGACTGCTGCCTTAATGAATGTTCAAAGATATAGGTATTAAATATGTATCGTATCAGTTATTTACGCACATAGAAGACCGCATCAAGCGGTCTTTTTGTTATATCGTCAATCGTCTTTTCGGCTGTTCCGTCTTTAAACGCGCCATTTCGACTTTCTTTTTGTCTGCCTGTATCAATTCATCTACCTTGCGAGAAAGTGGCTTAGAAGCGCTACTATCGAACTTATAACGCAAGTTTTCCTCGGTAACAAGTTCCAGACCGTTCTCAATCTCACGCAAACCAGTGATGTGCTTCCCTACCAGCTGTGTAAATTGCTCGTCAAACTCTGCTTCTTCAGCAATATAGCACTGTAGAAAAAATTGAGATTGATCTGTTAAATCAATTCTTTGTGTCTCTTGCTCTAATTTCAGCGTGTGGCATTGCACTTTTTCAGTGATGTAGTTCTGCGCTTCTTTTGCTTGTTTGCAGACAGATAGCAACGCTTTCTTTTGATCAGCAAACTGCTGAGTCCAGCTTTCAAGATAAGCAGCATGGGAATTGAACGTTTCTAACCCTTGGTCAAGACACATAAATAGCGTTGCTGTTTCAGCGATCAATTCTTCTTTAGCATAGGCTTGAGAGCCAAATGGATTGCCTAACTTTCTGTCTAAACCCAATCTTGAAGGGTGACCAGTGCTGTGACTCAGTTCGTGAAGAATGACCGCAAATCTCGCCTTGTCGCTTTTGAACTTATCTCGTGGTGGTATCACGATATGGTCTTCTTTGACGCTGTAGTATGCTCGATCTTCGTCTTTCTCAATGACTGGAACTCCCATAGCATCGATGATTAACTGCGCTTTTTGAACAAAAACAGAATCTTGCTCTGCTTCGCTCATGACGTGGCTGGCTAACACTTCTTGTTTGGCAAAGTATGGCTGTTCGTCAATATATGATTGAGGCAGTAAATGTTTGATTTTCTCTATCGGAAAAACACGATAGCCACGCAGTCCACGTCTTGATTCAAACCCTTTGTCTTTCATTTCTTTAAAGCTCATACCCTTAGTCAGTTTTTCGAACTGTGCCTTGCTGATTTTCTCTCCGTCTTTAGCGTAATTTTCCAGATATTTCACCACGATATTTTCCAGTTTTATACCTTTTAATGGCTTGTCAGGGTCAAAATCATCCGACTTTTCGGGTAGTTGCTCTTTATGCTTTTCAAGTAGTTCAGACGCTTGCTTGAAGGTACTGTAAATCGGAACTTTAGTTGCGTATTTCTGCTGTGCTTCTAACAACATGATGATGTTGATTCCGTTGTACTCGTTGCCGAAAAAATTGATTGGTAAAGCATTTAAGGTTGAACGGTAGAAACTCACTTCAACCTCACTGTCAGAACTTGGCTTCTCGCCTTTAGGCTTAGAGAAAAAGTCGAATAATCGATCTAATACTTGGTCTTGCTGGCTTTTTTTGTTCTTAGTGCTGCCAGTAGCACTCGATTTGGATTTACTCATAAATAACTCCTTTTTTGATGAGCTTATTTATGTGTTACCACGCTTTTAAATATCTCCAACTTACTGAAAATATTGACGGTTGGTTTTTCTTTTAGGTATTGGGTTTTTGCTTTTTTGGTGCTTGGGAAAATGATCAAACTCTTGTTAAAAGCTCGATTTGTGGTATGCCATTTAGTAACGAATGGAGGAAATAGGATGAGAAATGCGTATACCCAATTGATGATACAAAAGAGCAAATTGCTGCTTGAGCAACGTCCTGAGTTATTCGAACAATACGTTGCTTTTGCCAAAACTACTGAAGGGGCGGGTGATAAGAATATTGTGGCTGGCTTGTTACAGTATTTCTATGAGAAAGACTTACTAAGACCAGAGCTAATTCTGGAAGAACGCAGCCCGTTTGCAGCTCAAATGCTCTTTAGTTTTGAGCAATATGACTTGTTTAAAGCGATGCTGATGGAGTATCAAGATCACGAGCAGATTGGTTTGTATCTGGTTGATAATGGCTTTGACTTGCCCGACTGGGTGTTTGACTCGTTTAATCAGTCAATGCCTTTAAACCCACAGAGAATGGCTGAGATTAAGCAGAATTACCCAGCAAACCAAGTTGTGATTGGTTCAAGTGTTGATGTCCCAGAAGGGTTCTATTTTTCAGATAAGATTCTGGCGAGTTTTAATGGTGAAGCTTTGCCTGTTGTGGATTTTGATGTGTTAGAAGAGTCTAAAGGTGCAAATGAAATTCTCTCGCTGGATGCTCTTCTTCAGTTGCAGTGTAGCTCCACGATTTCCACTGCTGACCACGGAACGATGATCAAGATGTATTTTGACTTAAAGCAACAGAAAGAGTGGTTAAATGGCTATCTTGAACAGTATGGAGATACAGCACATCGTGAGAGTGTTTATTATCACAACGGCAAACCTAAACTTCTTGCTTCAAGTCTTACGGCTAATAGTGTTCTGTTGGGGAACAATCCCAGTGTGGATGAATTAATTAACTCCTTTTTGGTGGTGAAAGACAAACACATCCACTCTTTCCCGTATCAAGAATTGAGCCTTGAAAATCTGTGTTTGGCATTAGAGATTATCAAACAAGATGAGTTGTTTGATTTGGAAAAGATCACGGTGGGAGAAAAGATCGATCAGCGTATCAAACTGGTAGTGCAGCAAGTTTGTTTCCCTGAAAAGGTATTGGTTCAAACGCAAAACAACCCGTTTGAAGGTGTTGAATTGGAAGTTGATCAACCATTGCCAAGTGATGAGCCAGATTATGAAGAACAGATCATTGCTGAATTAAGAAGGGAAGTCCAAGAGGGGTTATTTGAAGAGCCAGCGATCGCGAAGCGTAAAGTTAAACGCTCTAAGGGATTGCGACTATGACCAAAAATGAGTTATTAACACTGAGCTTTTTCAGTCATTTGTTTGATAGTGATTTTGAAACAATACCGTCAGCACAAGACGACTATTCCGCATTTGAAAATGCCTATCTTGATTTAAATGAACCATTTGTCTCGTCGATGTTTGAGCGCTTGAATCTGGTTCTGGTTGAAGCGGTTCAAGAGTCGAAAAGGGATAAAGTAGGTGAAGCAGTGCAAGCGGTTAAACAATCTTTTCTGACTTGCCAATTTCAATGCCAGAATGAACCTTATTCTTTCTGGTATGGTTTTGGTGCTACTGATTGTAATGAAAAATTAGAGTTGATTCTGGCGAATCCATCGGTGGCACAGCTTTATGTTGAGTGTGAGAAAGCCATTGATAAACTGTTCTTCTTCGAACAATCTAAGCAAAGTAAAACAAAGCCTCGATTGAGGCTTCGTTAACCGTTCTGTGTGGCTATGGCCTGCGATAAACATGCTTTAATGACGTAAATCTCAGGAAAGGTGAGACGCAAGTTGTAGATTTTAAAGCACGGTGTGCAATGCTGGAATATTTGCCCAAAACTCATGGCTTCCATTACCAGTGCTTCAAAGTCTCGATCTACTTGATACTGATAAAACCTACGAAATCCTTTCGCCATTCTGTCAGTGGCTTCTTGATAATCCGTTTCATCAGCATAGTGCAACGCTGTAAGTAGCTGCGATACATCTTTAAAAGCGATACCGACAGCAGCCAGCTCTTGCTTAAATCTTTGCCATAGTCCGGTATTGCAACGGGCGTATTGAATAGCGGTAAGCAGATCATCAGCATAAATGCTTTTCGCTATGTGAAAGCGTGAATGTCTTTCAAGCATTGCTTCATACAGCTCAGTAATACCATATGCTTTGCTTGGGTTAATACCTGTTGCAAGGTGAAACTCTTGCGTCAACTGTCGATAGAAGTGCTGTTGTGCTTTATGGTACGTTTTAAACTGCTTGATGTTGCTGTGGTTGCGCTGTTGTTTTGCTATAATCAACCAGTATTGCCTCATGCCTGTGATATACACCAACTTTTTGTACTGCTGCAAAAAGGCTCCATAGTCATAGTTTGATAGTAGGCAAATATCTACAATCGTCAGGTTGGAAGTGTAATTATTCAGTTGATTAATTATGGATTTCATCATTGACCACCCTGAGTTTTTCTCTTTATGAAACCCGCAATTTTCTTCTGTTCGGTTTTGTCATGATACCCCAGTAAACACTGGTATTTTTTTACCAACGGTTTGAAAAAGTCGACTAAGAAGAGACGATCGGCTTCGCTGACCTGTTCTGCCTCGACCAACGCCTGTTGATAGGCTGGCAAACGCACAATATCCATTTGCTGTTTGGCTCTGAAAAACTGGCGATTGAAGCTCTGTTTGGAGATGCCTTGTTTGCACAGTTCTTGCTCAAATAACACTTCAAAATCGCTTTGGTTCGCAATCAAATCGATTACGCCTTTTAACTCACTCCTGTTTAGCTGATCTTCGATCTGCTCAATGCTCCAATTCATAAACTCTCCTTGTTTTAACGGTTACTTATTGGCTTACCACAGACAGGGTTATTTGCAATATTTCGCTGGCGTGATAAGACGGTTATGTACCCAAAACATAAGGAGTGTGTATGAATAAAGAAGCGTTTTTAGACGAAATTGAAGAGTTAGAAAAGCGAGAGGATTACCGTGGTCTTGTCGTAAAAATTGAAGAGAGTGAGCCGAAAAATTGGTCGATTTTGGTCGAGAAATATCCTGAAAAACTCGAAGAAGCACAGTCGTTATCGTCAGTTCAGCAAAGAGTTAAAATCACGCTGTTCCAGCTTGAGAAACTGGCTGAAAAATACATAGAAAAACACGAACTTCGTGTTGAAATAAGAGCGAATCAGAAAGAGGTCGATCGCCTACGTTCAAGAGTATTATCAAACAAAGACAGATTGTTTGATTTTAACTCTGCGACACCGTTTCCGAGCCGTTGTACCTTCGCTGTCACTAAGTCGTTTTTGAAAGGTTGTCGTGACTATCTCCATACCGATTGGAGAGCAGAATTTTCTGATGATTTGCTGCGCTTTGAAGGACAAACACTACTCCTCGAATCTCAGCAAGGAAATCTGACAAAGTGCCTAAATGAAAAAGGGAAAAAGATTAAATTACACCCTCAAACACTCTCAGGGCTCATGTTCATCATCAACCACCACTGTGATACTCGTTATTGGTTGAAAATGGAAATGCCGCAAGAAATGAGCTGGGCACTGGAGCAAGGAGCGAAACGAGAACTCAGGGAAATTGTTTCATCTCTTGATACTGACCCACAAGTTAAGCGCTTGTTTTATCGCTGTGATTTTGAAGTGAGTTTAAAGCAATTCTGTAAAGCTCTGATTGAAGCGATTCAGCATATTCACACTTACAACCATTTGCTTGATGACCTTAGTGTTGATAAGAACAAGGATGTTGCCTTACGTGCCGTTTCAGATGCGCTTGATGCGATTGGTTGGGATCAGATCATGCTGGCAGAAGACCGCTTGGAAGCGTTGTCTTTGTTTAAGGAATGGGGGGATTTAATAACCAGAATGCTCAGTCATTACTTGAGGTATTATCATACGGAATGCCTAAAAAATTCGATGTTTGAGTTGGCAGAGTATTCGACAGCCAAGCCCAAAAAAAGGTGAGCCATTTGTGCTCACCTTGTCATTTGAATTAAAAAAATTTGCGCACCACAAAATAGAACCAGTCTGTTTATGTGTATCACCGATCTCATAGTTTTAACTTTTTGGTCTTAGGATCGGGTTCAGTTTTGTTCTTATTTGCCTTAGCGGTGCACTGCTCTATGCGCTGCTTCTGGCTATCAATCTGTTTCTTCACTCGCTCTCTCTGAGCTGGCGAAAGGTACTCACTTTCAAGTAAATGCGTCCCTACCGCTTCACCAAACTGATACTGGTCAGGATTTTTCTTGCTGTATTTGACAAAGTTCTTCTCAAACCTTGCCAACTCTTGCTCAAGCTTCTCATCAATCATTCTTTGCAACTTTTTATCACTGCTCATATTGTTATACTCAACCACAATCTTCTGGCTGTGCCTGTCCGTTGAGAACATGATCTCAAGGTGTAAATATCTTAGATGTTGTCGTCCAAAGGAATATTTTGCTGGCTTAATCAAGATACCTTCCCCAACGGGTAGCGATTTCGCTTCACGAACCAGCATTGAATGTAAGACCTTGGCTGCACTTGCTCCATGTAGCGTGTTCATCGTGATTCGAGCGTGGTTTTCGTCAATCTGCTTTATCTGGATCAGTGATTCACCTTTGCGGTTGAAGACCGTGGTTTCATCATCATTCTCAAAGACCTCCAAGCCGAAATAATCAAAAAGCGACTGGTAACGGTTGAGGTGAAAATACTCTTGATAAACATGGTTGTGCTGTTGGTTGTCCATCGAGAAAAACACCACCTTGCGATAGTTGATGGTGCGTGGCATGAACTCCATTAGTTCGCTCTGGTGCTGGCGAATGTCGTCCAAATCTAAACCAAAGTGCTGCGCTATCGCTTTGCCAGATAATTCTGGAGAGTTGAATAGTGAAGCGTTGTATTTTGTCGCTTTAAGGTTGTTTTGGCTGCTCACTTGCTTATTCTCATCCAATTTATGAAACGACAAATGATGTTGCTTGTTTAGATTCACTAACACGCCAGTGGCAAGGCATCGCTCATAGAACGTCTTAAATGCCTTGTTTCTGGCTTCCTTATGTTCGCTTGGTGGTATTTGACCTAACTCTTGAGAAAGTGCCTTATTCACAGCGTTAAGGTTGTTTAACAGTACCGTTTCCATCTTTTCGACTGGCGTTGTATTGCCGTAGCGTTGGCTTTGCTGGTCAAACTGGTGTTGTTTAACGAAGCGCTTTAACGATAGTTTCAACTTTCTGTTGATGAACGTCTCAATGCTCAGTGTGATTGGTACGTCTTGTTGCTGTATTTCAATTTGTTGATTGGGTTTAACCTTGATTGATAACCCCTCCTTCTGTAATTCAGCGATTTTTGCATGTAACGGATCATCGCTGTTTAACACTTCACTGAGTAACCCCTCTAAATCCCTGAACATTTTTCTAACTTCAAGCCAGTTTTGGCAATGATCTAAAAGGTATGTCAGATAGTCCCTACGAGCGGTTCTTGCTTGGTTCTTTTGCTGACCTGTCGCAACGCCTTGCTTTAAATACTGGGCGAATTGCTTTTCAATTTGCTTATGAACCTTTTGCTTTGTTTCAGAGAAATAACGTGGGTTCATGTAGCGTTGAGTTGTTGGACAAAAAGCATGGGTATAAAAATGGATGTGCGGATTCGCTTCCCCTTCAATATGAAAATTCGAGACAAGCTCAATCTCTTCTGGCTTAGTCTTTTTCCCTTTAATCTGCTGCTCTTTTTTTATCTGGTTGTAATAGCTTGCAAGATAGTGGCGAGTGATGTTTTCCATCATTGCTTTGGCTTGTGCTTCGTTACCACCAGATGCTTTTAATAACCTTTGGTATTCCGCTTGGGTAAAGCTCAATGAGCCTTGATAGTTGAACAGTTTCTGAGGCTCTAAACATTCTTGGTAATCGTCCAGTTGCTTGGCTTTACGGCTGTTTTTCACGTAATGCTGAGTTATGTAGCAATGCTGCTCTAAACAGTAGGTGTTTACCAATTCAGACAGTTCAGGTTGGCTGAGAGATGCGCCTTTGTGCGTCAGTAATGCACCTAAATCGGGTTGATTTGGGTTTAGAGAAAAGGAAAGGTTGCAGCGCTTGTCGGAGTAGCGCTTGGTCTTCTTATCTGTGATGAGGTAAAGGATGTGGTTGGTTAACGAGCCTGTGTTTTTCCCTTTTCGTTTGTTGTCGCAAGAGAAAGCGACTTTCTTCATCTTGATGATCATAAGTAAACGTCCATGTATACTTATGCCGTATCATGAGAGCGCAAAATGTCAAATAATCCGTATTGCAGGATAAACCCAGAGCCGTTTGTAAAGGTGGCAGCTTTTACTGTTGATGTTTCATTGTGCCTGATGGCAGCCAGCGTACCGCTCTCGTTGTCCCAAGACAGAATGATAAGCGAACGGTTAGAAAGTAAAACTAATATACTGGTGCGACCAGCGTCATAATAAACAGCATTCACACTGTGCATCTATACGGTATTTTCACATTTTTATTCAAACCATCAAAATTAGCCACTTAAATGTCCTACATTAAAATTGTGGTTATTAAGTTAAAAGGATGTTACTTGATATGTGTGATAAGAAGTGTATGAACTACAATGAAGTTCAAGGGGCATGTGAACTGATTGAGCGTAGTGATTTATCAGAGCTGGAAGCGTTGATGAATGGCCCAAATGAAACGTTGGCTGCTTTCTTACTGAAAAACAACTGTGGTGGGGATTTTCGTGCAATGTACCACTGTGCCCGAGATGGCTGCTAAGCTCGATTCCTGAGTTATTGTACTTTTAATATCTGGTTAATTTTTTGATCTACTCGAAATTGCTAACTACAGTTGTTATTAGGTAGCTCGCCTCAACGAGCCGTAATCAATGCGAAGGGAGTCGCCTGATGAGCACTACTTCCCTGCAGTATAGTGCTTATTCTTTCTCTGTTTTTGCAACACAGTGTTTTAACTGTATCTCCAGCTCTACAATCTCAACCATCTTCTGCTTAACGGTTAAGGCAGTATTAATTTGAGCTTGATGACATGCTTTGATGTGCTGGTTTAATTCATTCAGTCCTTTTGTCATTACTTCAATGGTTTGCTTGTTCTGCTCAGTGATGGTCAGTCGCTGAAACTTGGCTTTGCCTAACAGTAATAGTAGCTTGTTAAGTTGAGAAAGTGGCTTTTGAGTAGCGGTTAACCTTTGCTTCGCTCGGTCAAAATCTTGTAGTAAAGCTGTTTTGACTTGTGTTGAAAGAGCGATGTCTTTTAGTTGCAATTTGGCGATGTTAATTACAGATAACGCTTCCTCTTGCGCTTTGGTTAATGGCTTAGTTGTAAACTGAGCCATTGTCTTTTCAAATCTCACTTGATTGCTCACGGCAATCCGTCTTTTCGATTTTGCACTGCTTGATTGAGCCAATGACTTTAGCTTCACCTTATGCTCCTGTATAAACTCTTCATCATCACCTAATTGTTCGATCTTTGGCTGTGCTATCTCGAAGTCAAACACCAGTAGCAGCACTTGCAAAATATGCAGATACGTAGGTAAAAACTGGCGGTTCTTAATGGTGAGTTGTTCTGCTGCTGCAATTTTATCTTCAATGCTCTGATACTGGCTTATGTCAAAATCAATAGGATTTGTATCAGGCAGGTGTACTCGTAACAGTGTATCTAAATCCAGCAATTGCTGTGCGTTTCGTTTAAACAGCGCTGATTGGTTGTTGTGAAGCGTTAAATCATCGCTCTGAATCGTTAACACTTCGCCATTGAATATTGCATTGATTAGCTGGGTTTTGTGCTTAAATCCGCATTGTTGCGTCAATTCTGACAGGTATTGTTCGACCTCCTGATTCGTTGAATAGTGAAAGAATTTATTGCTCATTAATTCTCCCCAATCGAGTTTTTAAAAGTTATCAGTTTTGATAACGATTCTTTTGAGTGGGGCGTGAAAGTGATGGGGTTATTTGTCCACTTCGGGGCTATTGAGAGAAGAATAATTTCTGGGTTTGAGTGTCTGATAGAACGGTTTAACAGTGTATTTGTGTGTTTGATTTGTGTCGTCATAGCGTCTCCTTTTCCTGTGCTTATCTCTATGTTGTATCGCACTTTTCAGATATTGCAATAGCACTTCATTAAACGACTGGTAAGAAGTCAACGGTGACCGTTGATTAGGTTTCATACGATACACCCACGCAGTGGTGGGAGTATAAACCCTTGTCTTGCAATAGCTTTTGATCTTTTGGTTTGAATGTTTTGTGATTTTAGCGGTTTTGGATACGCCCTTTTTAGGGGGTAGGGAGTTTTACCAGCTCACCAGTGTAACAGGTGGATAGTCCAGGTGTTTTTTTGTTGATTTATCTTAGGCAGACCGTTGGACAATGGAGGTTCGATCTATCATAATCCGTGCCCCTTTTTACCAACCAGAGAGTTATTGTGTCTACCCCTACCATTTTTGATAAGAAATTGATTATTGCGTCCGTTAAAGCTGAGCTTGAACCAACACGCCAAGATCGACATGCAACGCCCGATATGTCTTGGGTGATGCAAATGGTTAGTGATGAGGTAGTAGAACAGACGCTTATTCACACTCGTGGTAATCAAGCGAAAGCATCAAGACTATTGGGGATGAACCGTGGCACTTATCGCTCAAAGATAAACGCTATTCGTGGGCGTAAGCTTTGGATTGACTGACACTTTTCGATTTCTTAATTCCTATCGCTCAAAATTAGCCTGTATTGCCACGATCTCGATTTAAAGGTGTATTGGCTTACCAAACCAGAGAGACGGGCTAAAAACCAAAATTAACGATGGTTGAGAGACACTTTCGTAGTTCTTTAGGCGTGGACTACGCTTATTTTCCTCAAATCTGGTCAATCGCTCTAATCTCCAGAGCAAATCCGCCCCTTTGGGGCAAGTTCTGAGTTTGTCAGGCTTCGTTGTCGTGTATCTATTTGCAATTCTTGTTTTGGCTTTACCAGAGATGGCGAACTTGTTCGCAGACTTTGGATTGTAATGAACGGTCAACTCTTGCACTGTGCTTTAAGACCAGAGAAGAAAGAAAATCGTTGTTTTTTTAAGAGCGTGCAAGTCGGCTGGCTGGTCAGCGACTTTATATTAAAAAAGATCTTTTATTAAAGATTATTAAAGATATTAAAAGAGGTGGGCACTTTGTCAGGATTCTCGGACGTTTCACCAGAAAAACGTAGACGGTTTACCAAGGTCGAATGGACAGTTCACCAACTTGTTCGTTTTTGGTCCTTTTCGAATTGACGAACGGCATAGGGTGGGCAATTTGTAAATTATTTTGATAAACGGTCTTGACAAATCTTTTTGATATGTAACAACGTAAGGAGAGATAAAAATCAAATTGAGATAATTTACAGAATAAACTAACGCTAAATCACTTCCATCACCGCACTCAAACACGCTGGGATAGGCTTTTATGCTTTGGTTTTTGCTCTTTAACGACAAACATCAAAGGAGAAGCTAATGTCTGTTAAAACCACGAAAAACAACCCAAAACATAAGGTTCTAATCGTAGAACGTCAGTTCATTCATACTCATTTCAACGAGTATCAACGTCTGCTTTTACCATCAGGTTTGAGCTTTAAAGCGCTAAAAGTGGCGTATTATCTGCTGCATCACAATCAACTAATCAACTACTATAACCAAAGCAATGAGATTGTGACTTGTCGTATCTCTCTGTCGGAATTATGCAGTTATTTTCAATCCAGCAGAAAGCCTATGTTGGAGATACTGTACGAGCTAAAACATCCTTTAATTCAGATTGATTCTATTGATAATTTTTACATCACTTACTCTGTTGATACTGCTCCATTTAGTTCAAGAAAAGTTATCAAGATTGATAACCATCATGGCGATAAAACAAATCAAAGCTACTTCATAGACATAGATGAAATGAAACCGCACCGTTCAATCATTGGTTGGATGATGAGCAATTTCAAAAGCTATTATGGTCAGCAAGTAAAGCTTAAACGAACGTTTCTTTTTGACTTATTCGGATATGCCAGTGAGACAGAAAAAGACCGTAAAAATGCCGTAAGAAGCATCAAGCGAGCATCAAAATCTCATGGCTATATCTATCAAAGCTATTGCTTTGTTCTGGTGAAACCAATCAAAAAACAAGCTATAGAAGAGGATTACGCTGTTCAACTTTCACAGCTTAATGCTGAACAAGAGCATAACTTCACTCCTTTGTATGACGTTGAGGAGTATTATGGTCAGTTCTAATTGTTCCTATGAAGAATCTTTAGCGCAGTGGCAACGATCACATCCTTGCGTGGTATGCGTGTCGCTACGTGTGTATCAGGGACATTGGTCAATTGAAGTTGTTGGTTTACCTGGCGTTGAAACACACGTTACAGCTAATCAGAATCAGCCTATCGAACAGTGTCTTTATCAACTGCTGGCTTATGAAAGACTCATCGTTGCCGATAGCCAGAGCTTCTTTGCTGAGATAGAAAAGCGCCTGACCAGTCGACCACTTTTCACAGAGTACGTGATCAATCAATTAAAGATCCGCACCGTCTCCATCGGATCTGACAGTCGGTATCGAACAGCGCAGCAACTACGAAACGACTACATTAGCGCTCAACTCTCTCGACTAAAATTACACCGTCATTAGGTCCGACTTAAGGGGCTAATTTGCAACAATATAGGTAGTATTGTGCTCCTATCTCAAAAAATTGCCCTACAAAGGGCTTTTTTGCGTTTTAGGGAAAGTGGTTGCGGGATTTTTGCGGGGTATTGCGAAAATGGACATTCTACCAGTTGGGTGATAACGGTCTGACTTACTTACAGAAAAACATGATATTATCGCTCTAATTTTTTATGAATCGAGCTGATTAAAATGACTAACAATAATTTCTCTTCAACAGCAGCATTCTTATGGTCAGTGGCTGACCTCCTACGTGGCGATTTTCGTCAATCTCAATATGGGCGAATCATTCTTCCTTTCACACTATTAAGACGCTTGGAGTGTGTGTTAGAAGAGTCAAAAGAACAGGTTCTTGCCAAGTTCGAATCTGTTAAAGCTATGCCGTTTGAAGCACAAGACAAAGTTCTGACTCATACTGCCAAGTTTAGCTTCTACAACACTTCAAAGATGGATCTGAATACGCTTGGTGAAACTAACGTATCAGGCAACCTTGAAAACTATATTCAGTCTTTCAGTCCTAATGCTCGTGAGATTTTTGAGCACTTCGATTTTTTCAATACCATCGATAAGCTGGAAGAGGCAAATCTACTATACAAAGTCGCTAAACGCTTTGCTCAAACCGATCTTCACCCTAATACCATCAGCAATCACGGTATGGGTTTAGTATTTGAAGAGTTGATCAGACGCTTTGCGGAATCTTCAAATGATTCGGCTGGTGAGCACTTTACACCAAGGGATTTAGTCCGTCTAACCACATCACTGGTCTTCTGCCACGATGATGATGTTCTTACTCAATCTGGCTTAGTTCGTTCTATTTACGATCCAACGGCTGGTACTGGTGGTTTCCTTTCCTCTGGTATGGAGTATGTTCACGAATTGAATGAACGTGCTGCGCTTTCTGCATTTGGTCAAGAGCTTAACCCTGAGTCATACGCAATCTGTAAAGCGGATATGCTAATTAAAGGTCAGAAAGTCGATAACATTAAGCTTGGTAATACCTTGTCTAATGACCAACTAAGAACAGACAAGTTTGACTATATGCTGTCTAACCCTCCATTCGGTGTGGATTGGAAGAAGATTCAGAAAAGCATCGTAGATGAGCATAACGACAAAGGTTTTGAAGGTCGTTTCGGTGCTGGTCTACCAAGAGTATCAGACGGCTCTTTACTGTTCCTAATGCACTTAATCAGCAAAATGCGTCCTCTATCAGTTGAAGATAAAGCGAATGGTAGTGCTTCACGAATCGGTATTATATTGAACGGTTCGCCTCTATTTACAGGTGGTGCTGGCTCTGGTGAAAGTGAAATTAGACGCTACATTCTTGAAAATGATCTGCTTGAAGCAATCGTATCTCTACCAACCGATATGTTCTACAACACTGGTATTGCAACTTATGTTTGGATCTTATCGAACAACAAAGACTCTAAGCGTAAAGGAAAAGTTCAGCTAATTAATGCTTCAAAAGAACGTCCTAAAAATGGCGGTCGTGGTCGTAGCGGTGGCACTGAATCAACAGACCAAGTTGAAGATGTGTTTTATGACGCAATGCGTAAATCATTAGGCAGTAAGCGTAGAGAGCTAACCGAAGATGGTATTAACACCATTGTTAAAACTTACGGTGAGTTTGCAGAAAACAGTTTCAGCAAAATCTTTGATTATTCAGATTTTGGCTACCGTAGAATCACGGTTGAACGTCCTCTTAAACTGGCTATTTTCCTACAAGACCAAGAGCGTATTGATGCGCTACAAGCTGATAAGGCTTGGTCGAAGTTGAGTGAAGAGCTACAAGTAGCGATTATCAGCGCATTAGGTAAGTTTGCAGAAGAGAAGATCTTATCTTGTGATACGTTCTTGAAGCAATTTGTCGCTAACCTATCTGGTGTAAAACTAAGTGCAGCACAACAGAAGCTTGTGGTGAAGCATTTAGGCGAACACGATGATGAAGCTGAAACTTGTATCGTTAAATCAGGTAAAGATAAAGGCAAGCCAGAAGCGAACCCTGATCTGCGTGATAATGAGAATGTCCCTCTAAAAGAAACGGTTGAAGAATACTTTGCTCGTGAAGTTCTTCCACACGTTCCTGATGCGTGGATTGATGAAAGCAAGACAGATGAGCTTGATGGTCAAGTTGGTATTGTAGGTTATGAAATTCCGTTCAACCGTCATTTTTATGTGTATGAACCACCAAGAGCGTTAGAAGCGATTGATGCTGATCTTGATGCGGTATCGGCTGAGATTATGCAACTTCTTCAAGAGGTGCATTCATAATGACAGGTCGTTATAAAGCTTATTCTGAATATAAAGATTCAGGTGTTAAGTTTGCTCCTAAGATTCCATCACATTGGACTGTTAGTAAAGTTAATTATATCTCTACATTTGGTCGAGGTTTAAGCATAACAAAAGCAAACCTTGAAGATGAAGGGATTCCATGCGTTAGCTATGGAGAGGTTCATTCTAAATATGGTTTTGAAGTAGACCCGAATAAACACTCTCTGAAATGCGTAAATCCTGCATATCTTGAAACATCGGCTTTTGCGTTGCTATCAAAAGGTGATTTTGTTTTTGCTGATACATCAGAAGATATAGAAGGTTCAGGTAATTTTACTCAGCTCGTTTGTGATGAAACACTTTTGGCTGGTTATCACACGATTGTAGTTCGACCTGACATAAGCAACTACTATCGTTTCATTGCATACCTGTTTGATTCAAATGAGTTTAGAACACAAATCAGAGATGCTGTAAAAGGGGTGAAAGTATTTAGTATTACACAAGCGATACTGAAAAACGCTAATGTGTGGCTACCAGAATATGAAGAACAACAAAAAATCGCCAACTTCCTCGATCACGAAACCGCCAAGATCGACACCTTAATCACAAAACAAGAAAAGCTGATTGAGCTTTTGAAAGAGAAGCGTCAAGCGGTCATTTCTCACGCTGTAACCAAAGGCTTGAATCCAGATGCACCGATGAAGGATTCTGGTGTGGAATGGTTGGGGGAAGTGCCTGAGCATTGGGCAGTTGGTAGATATAAGTTTAATACAAAACGTATTATCGTGGGTATAGCCGAAGCAGCTACTCATGCTTATAGTGATAGCGGCGTACCTTTAATTCGCTCTACGAATATTAAAGATAACTGCGAACTATCTGGGGAGTTTCTATATCTAAAAGAAGAATTTGCTGACTCAAATTGCTCAAAGTCACTGCATACAAATGACGTTGTTACCGTTAGAACTGGCTACCCTGGTGTTAGTGCTGTTGTACCAAGTTGCTTAGATAGAAGTCAGTGTTTTACAAATCTCGTAGCAACTCCGAATGATAATAACCGTTCATATTTTTTAGCTAACTTCCTAAACTCACATTTAGGAAAAGCATATTTCAAACTGCAAGGTTGGGGAAGCGCACAACAGAACATAAGTGTTCCAATTTTGCAAAACACACCGTTTGTGACACCACCAATAGAAGAGCAAGATGAGATTTGCGCATATGTTCTTTCACAAAGGAAAAAATTCGAACAGTTAATATCAGATGTTGAAAAATCTAAAAAACTATTGATTGAGCGTAAGACAGCTCTTATCTCAGCAGCAGTAACAGGCAAGATAGATGTGCGTGATTGGCAAGGAGAAGCTTGATGGGTCAAGAAAAAACTACAAGAGAGCTTCAATTTCAAAACGATATTCTTGACCAAATGCAGTCAAATGGCTGGCTATTAGGTCAATCGAGTAAATACAATCGTGAATTGGCACTTTACCCAGAAGATGTTGAGACATTCATTAAACAGTCTCAACCTGAGCAATGGGAAAAATTATCTCAACAATACCCAAGTAATGAGAGAAACCCTGATGCGACTAAAAATGCCTTGTTAAAAGCTCTTGAAAGGCATTTAAAAGATAAAGATTACGGCACGCTGTGGGTATTGCGTAACCAAGTTAGAGATCGTGGTGCAAAACTGAACTTTTGTGCGTTTAAACCCGATCACGATCTGAACCCAGAAGCGAATGACCAATATCAGAAAAACATCTTCCGTGTTGTTCCTGAGCTGATTTACTCCCCAAACGGTTATGATGGTCGTATCGACCTAACGCTGTTTGTTAATGGTATTCCTGTTGCTACTTGTGAACTTAAATCTGAGTTTAAGCAATCTATTGAGAATGCCAAAATCCAGTACATGAAGGACAGACAGCCAAAAGACCCAGCAACAAAGAAAGCTGAACCGCTATTAACCTTTAAACGTGGTGCGTTGGTTCACTTCGCTGTTAGTCAGTATAACGTTGCAATGACCACAGAATTGAAAGGTAAAAGCACGTTCTTCTTACCATTCGATCAAGGTACTTCTGATGGTGGTGCTGGTAATGATGTGGTTGATGAAGATAGCTATGCTACTTCATACCTCTGGAATGAGATTTTCCAGAAAGACAATCTATTGAATATCTTAGCTCGATATATTCACCTTGAACAAAAAGATGTTGAAGATGTAGATGGAGCAATATCGAAAAAAGAAACGATGATTTTCCCTCGTTATCACCAATGGTCAGTAGTATCAAAGCTACTAACTGCGGTTGATATTGAAGGGACAGGACATAAATACTTAGTCCAGCATAGTGCTGGCTCTGGTAAGTCAAACTCTATCGCTTGGTTATCGCACCAACTTGCTTCAAAGCATTACGCTACCGCTCACCCTGATTTGGGTAAAAAAGAAGGGTCTAAGGTCTTTGACTCTGTCATTGTCGTAACCGATAGAACGGTGTTAGACAGTCAGCTTCAAGACACAATTTATCAGTTTGACCATCACGAAGGTATGATTGCTCGAATCAACCGTGAAGAAGCGACAGGCTCCAAATCAAGCCAATTAGCAGCAGAGTTAAAAGCAAGTACCTCTATCATCATCGTAACGATTCAGACGTTCCCACACGTTTTAGAGGCGATTCGTGAAGATGCTACTTTGGCTGGTCGTAGTTATGCAATTGTGGCTGATGAAGCTCACTCAGGACAAGCAACCACGAACGCTCGAAAGATGCGTGAAGTGTTAATGGCAGAAGAGATTGAAGACGGTCAAGAGTTAGACAGTGAAGATATACTGGCTCTTTCGTTAGAAGCTCGTAAAGGCTCTAATAAACTGAGCTACTTTGCTTTTACTGCGACTCCAAAAGCAAAAACGTTAGAGATTTTTGGTCGTTGTCCTGATCAAGAAGAGCAGATGAGCGACACAAATAAGCCAGAAGCATTCCACGTTTACTCAATGCGCCAAGCGATTGAAGAAGGATTTATTTTAGACGTTCTTCAAAACTACACCAGTTATAAAGTCGCTTATCAGTTGGCTCACGAAAACCCAACCAATGATGAAGTTGATAGTAAAAAAGCATCATCAAAACTGGCTAAATGGGTCAGGCTTCACCCTTACAACATCGCTCAAAAAGTGGAAGTGATTATTGAGCACTTTAATAGCAAGGTTAAGCACCTACTTAACGGTGATGCAAAAGCGATGGTGGTTACTTCAAGCAGATTAGAAGCAGTGCGATACAAAATAGCTTTTGAGAAGTATGTTGCTGAGAAAGGCTATAACAATGTCAATGCAATGGTGGCGTTCTCTGGTGAAGTGAATGATCCAGATATTGCAGATAGTTCATACACTGAAAACAACATGAACCCTAATCTTCGTGGTCGGGATATGCGTAAAGCGTTTGATACGTCTGATTATCAGGTGATGTTGGTTGCGAACAAGTTCCAGACGGGTTTTGACCAACCTAAATTGTGTGCCATGTATGTCGATAAACCATTGAAAGGTGTTGAGTGTATTCAGACTTTATCTCGCTTAAACCGCACTTGTAAGGGTAAGAATCAAACCTTTGTGTTGGACTTTGTTAATGAACCAAAAGATATTTTGGATGAGTTCAAAGTTTACTATCAAACGGCTGAATTGGCTGGCGTAACCGATCCCAACATTGTTTATGACTTGATGAACAAGCTTAACAAGGTAGGTATTTACCAATGGTTTGAGGTTGAAGCGTTTGTTGAAGCATACAACAATAAAAGAGCGAAACAAGACAAGCTTTCAAACATCATAAAAATCCCACTTGATAGATTCAAAGTTCGTTATAAAGAAGCCACAGCCGTTTTAGAATCGGCTAAATCTGATCTATCAAAAGCTAAGATTGAAGGGAATGACAAGGCAATCAAATACGCTCAAAACACGGTGAAACACGCCAAAGAAGAGAGAGATATTCTTGAAGTCTTCAAGAAGGATCTAACGTCTTTCACTCGCTTCTATGAGTTTGTATCTCAAATCGTGAACTTCGGTGATTTTGATTTAGAGAAGTTGTCTCTATTTGCTAAACACCTCGCACCACTGCTGAGATTAGAAAATATTGAAGATGATATTGATCTGTCTGATGTAGTCATGACGCATTACCGTTTACATGAGCAGCGTGAAGCGGATTTGAAGTTAGGTCATAAAGTGGGTGAAGAATCTCAACCGTATTTACCACCTTCAAAAGAAGGCTCTGGTGCAACTCCGAAAGATCCAAAAACTGAATTTCTCAATGAGATTATCGAGCGAATGAATGACTTATTTATCGAAGAAGGGTTGTCTGAGAACGATATGCTGAACTATGCAAATACAATCGCAGGTAAAGTCTCTGAGAATGGCGTAGTAATGGATCAACTGCGAAGTAATACAAAAGAACAAGCGATGTTAGGACAGTTCCCAGAATCGATTACAGAAGCTGTAATTGACAGTATGGGAGTACATGAGCAAATGGCGATGAAGGTTTTATCGAATGATGCCGTAGCTAAGAACTTTGCTGGTCTTATGTTTGATATGCTGATGAAAGGCTTAGGCAGGGATACTCATCAAGGTATGTAGATAGAAAAAAGCCACTCGATTGAGTGGCTTTTTTAAATAATTCATCAATTGGGCTTGAAATAAACCAATCATGTGATAATACACTTGTGTTAATTGATAAAAAAGGAGTCTTAATATCAAGAGAGTTTGAGGTTTTTGTAAAAGAATTGAAGTTGCGAGTTTTAAATCATGAAGATGGTTTTGAAGTTGATTTTAGAAGGTTACGCTGTTTAGAGCGTGGAATAACGAATAATTATCACGAAGTTTCCTTGCTTGTAGAAGAAGCGTGGAAACTTGCTGAAGAGCAATTTGGGGAATTAATTACTTATAATATTTCACACGAAATTGAAAAATTAGAAACCCAAAATGTTAAAGACTATATTGAATCAATGTTTAACCAGCATGAACTGCTGGCTAAATAACGTTATCGACAAGAAATCTTCGGTAAGTCTGACCATTTCGTGGTGTATTGCTTCGATAAAAGCTGCCGTTTCATCGACCATTTTTGTTCAACTCCCTGTGCTGCAATGAAAACGGAATCAGTGCCGTATTTTTTATTCAGAGAGTCAAAGACACTGTTAAGCTTGTCATTGCTTGGTTTGTCATTCAGTAAATCTAATTGTTCATTTCTTCTGTCAGAAAGATCGAGAAGACCAACACCGATCTTATAGTATCTAACCCCTTCTTTGAAAAGCTGTTCAGCAGCCTCACCAGCGACTTTTGATAGTTGGGTTATGTCGGATGTTGGGTAAGCGAAACGATGCGTAATTTTGAAACTGGCAGGGTTATCATCATAGGGTGAGGAAGAAGCAAAACACATCATCACTCTTGTTTGCGAATGTTGTTCTCTGGCTTTACGTGAAGCGATACCAGCGTGTTTGACTAATGCCTGTCTTAAACTATCAAGATCAGTGATGCGCTCGCCAACGGAGCGAGTTGAAAATATTTGTTGTTTGTCAGCTTTAACAAAATCCCACTTTTTGCAAACTTCACCATTCAACTCTCGACAAGTTCGCTCAACTTCAACGTTAAAATCTTTACGGATAAGTGCAGGAGGACGTTTCATTAAGTCATAAGCGGTGTTGATTCCCATAAACTGCATACGCTTAGATAAACGTCTGCCGATACCCCACACATCACCCACATCAATACTCTTTAAATGCTGCTCAATTATGTGTTTATCTTCAAGTAAACAAACACCGTTTAACTCACGGTTTTTCTTTGCAAGATGATTCGCTAACTTGGCAAGCGTCAGCGTTGTTCCAAACCCAACACAAACAGGTAAACGACACTCCTTCCATACAGCTTTTCTAAGCTTTTGACCATGCTCAATCAAACATGGTATAGCTGATGATGTTCTTTCAAATGATAAGAATGATTCATCAATTGAGTAAACAAATTGCTCAGGAGCGAAGCGACCTATGACGTTCATCATCTTTGAACTCAAATCGCTATACAGCTCGTAGTTTGAAGAGAATGCGATTACGCCTTTCAATTCACATTCAGACTGAACTTTGAAATAAGGGGAAAACTTAGGAATCCCAAGCTCTTTTGCTTGCCTGTTCGCAGCCACAATACAACCATCATTGTTAGACAATACGACGATAGGTTTACCACGCAGATCAGGTCTAAAAACTTGTTCAGCGCTGCAATAGAAGCTGTTAGCGTCAACCAATGCAAACACAGTTAAGCACTCAGCAAATAGCTTTTTCTGAACATTCGTATAGAGCCAACAACGATACCTTCAATTGTGAATTGGTCGTTTTCAGTGATCGTCACTGAGCTGTATTTAGAGTTCGCAGAGAGAAGCTGGCGGTTGGTCATATCTAAAACTTTACAGATAAACTCACCGTTTAAATTAGCGACGATCACATCATTGTGTTGCGCTACTGGAAAACGATCAACGATGAGTAAATCACCGTCAAAAATGCCAAGACCAGTCATGCTATCGCCATTGGCAAAACCAAGAAAAGTAGATGAAGGGCGTTCAACAAGTAGCTCATCAAGAGATAAATCAAGTTGATTATACTCAGCAGCAGGGCTTTCAAAGCCAGTGATACCAGCGCTTGCAGGGATAGGGATTACTTTCATAAAAACTTACCTGTATGTATATACAGTTATTATGATTTAGGAATCTACTTTGAGCAATGGAGTTTGGTTTGATTGGGTGAATATCAAACAATATAACATGCAATTGATGGATGATTGAATGTAGAAATGGGGTTGTATTAAACAGAGTTGAAACCGATCATTTTCACAAAAGCTCTTTACCGGATGATTTACATAGGCTTTTATGAAACAATTGTTTTGTTCTTGGTTGGCAAATACCCTTATCTGTGGGTTAAAACAGTATGTTGTATCATCATGTAAAACAGGAGCATCACTTATTAAGTGGTGAATTACTGATTTGATGTAACCAACACGAACGAAAGCAGGAAGCTGGTTCAAGGATTTAGAACCTATTTTACTATTGAGGAAGTCAAAAGGACGGACGTTTGGGAGGCACCATTTAACGACAAAAAGGTAATACTTATGAGTCAGGTGCAATACAAAGTTCCAGTATTTATGACAATCAACGGCAAGAAGATTTGTTATCTGATTGAGTACCATAGATATGTAGAGCTGCGTAATTTAGGACTGAAAGATAGTCAAATTATTGCTGATGAAACAGTTGATAAGAGGGCTGCTTGATGTCTTCCTACAACCAAGAACACTGAAAGCCACTCTTCGGAGTGGCTTTCTCTTATGTACCGTCTAAAGATATAATTAAGGCACTTAGATTTATTAGTAGGATTTGTGAGTTATGAAAGCAGAAGTTAAATGGGTTGAAGATTTAAAGTTTGTTGGTAAAACTGATAAAAAACAAGAAATTACGTTTGGTGCTGGTGACAGTACAATTGTTTCACCAATGGAAATGGTACTAATGGCCGCTGGTGGCTGTAGCTCTGTCGATGTTGTCGACGGTTTGAAAACGGCAGGACAAAAGGTCTTGTCTGTTAATGCCAAGCTAACCACAGAGCGTCGTGAAACCGCACCACGTATCTTTACGCAAGTGAATATCCACTTTGAAGTGTCAGGTGACGAGCTTGACCCAGAAGTCGTAGCAAAAGTGGCGGCTGACTCGCTAGAAAAATACTGCTCGGTTTGCTTAATGCTAGGTGAAGGTGTTGAGATGACCCACAGCTGGGAAATCGTGTAAGTCGACAGACTCCACAAAATATAAAAACAGGAAAGAGAAAAGTGCAGGCTTTTCTCTTTTTTTATTCCGCAATTCACGTACCGTGTGATTAATCTGAAAGTAGTAATTGCAGGTTTTAGGAGTCTCCCAGTGACAGAACTCGAAAAAATGATGTCTGGTCAAATCTTTGATGGCATGGACAAAGAAATTGACGCAATTAGAAGTCATGCTCTTCAAGCACTTAGAGCGCTCAATAACAATACCGACGAAAGTCAGCGCGACGAATTACAAAAACAGCTGTTTGGCAAAGCGGGTCTTTGCATTGTTCAAGCACCTTTCCATTGCGAGTTCGGTAAAACCATCGAAATCGGCGAAGAAACCTTTATCAACATGAATGTGGTCATGCTTGATGGCGCTAAAATTACCATCGGGAACCACGTGCTAATCGGTCCAAGCGTGCAATTGTATACGGCTTCTCATTCTGTTGATTACCGAAGTCGCCGACGTTGGGAGACGTTTTGTAAACCTATCACGATTGAAGATGATGTGTGGATTGGTGGTAACTCCGTCATTAACCAAGGTGTAACGATTGGTGCTCGCTCGGTGATTGCGGCGAACTCGGTCGTCAACCATGATGTGCCGCCAGATTGTCTATACGGAGGCACACCTGCTAAGTTGATTCGTCGTCTCAACGAAGAAGAGTAAGAATCGATAGTGATGGTATGATGACTCGCTTTACAGGCATAAGAGAATCATGCCATCAGAAAGGGATAATTCGCCAAGGAGTCTAAGATGTCGAACAAGACAGAAGTCCTCATGTGCCCGACATGTGGGGTAGAAACGCATCATGTAGTGGTGTTAGTCAGAAAGAAAAGTGGCTTTGAAGGCGATAAAAATCGCAACAAGAAAGAGTTCATCGCTGGATTTCTCAAAAGTGTAGTGTTCGGCGCCTTCCTTGCTTCTATGGATGAATTTGAACGTCACTTGATCTGCGAAAACTGTGGTCATAAAACCATTCAACAGTAACTGATAGTCTTTCTTTCTCTGCATAAGTTCATAAGTGCGGTTTGAAGCACTGGTTATTCAAATCGCATTATCCTCTTTTAGTGCTTTTGCTCTTCTTATGTTCCTTTCTCAAAAATGAGTCACACCAGTACACATTTTAACCGCTTGGATACAGGTAAATCACTGCTATGTATAATAAATTTGGTGGGAAATACGTGTTTCAGCTCGATGTTTAACCTCTGTTCTATCGACACGTTTTGGGTCCGTAAACACTTAAATTTCGTTTGCTTTATGTTATATAGAGTGCGGTTTTGTGAAATTGGTCACATTAATGTTTAATTTATAAAAAAACATTTAATGAATAGTAATTCACAAATATGCTGACCGTATGTGCTATTTAGTTTTGACTTATCCTTTGAATATTCACTTGGTGAATGCTTTGTTGGTTTTAGATTGACTGAAAGTTTGATTTTCTATTCAAACTTGTGAAGGGTTGAATAGATATATTAGAAAACATGAATTTGATCTTGTTTCTATCTTTTGTTTTAAATGCGAAATTCATTATTAACAACGGATGGTTTTGATGATTTCTCTTATGTGTATCCTACCAATTTTAGAAATTGAAAATTAAACTTTCTCAATACAATAACGACTAAAATTAAACGGAATGATGTTCTTATATTTTTTTGTATTTTAACTTTTACATTTTCACTCATTCATTTTAACTGTTTTTGTTGATTTTAAGTTGTTGATAATAATTGTCTTTTAACTTTTATTTTAATGGCGTTGCTTTGCTGCTTCTTTAATGTTGTGGTGAGTGGTTTTATTTATAAAAAGTCATTTTAAAGTACGTTTTTAAGCAAAGTAGAACGCGACAATACTCAGATAAATAGTATTAAAAAATTAAATAAGGATTTAACCATAAGAGTAATTTTATGGTTGATAGGTTTATTGGGGTTGATTATCTGAATTTTTATGGAATTTCATCCCAATAATCTGTTTGTCTTTAAGTTTATTCTAATAAACTTAATTCTCATGGAAGTTTCAAAACATGCAGCACACAACAAAGTGGATGATGACGCCGCTTGCAATGTTGTTGGGTACGCTGTTTTCAGCGCCATCATTCGCGGTGGAAACGAGTGTAATTGATAGCACTAGCACGCCTGAATCTACACAAAATGAAGGAGATGCGTCCTGTATTGTTTGTAAGTTTAGTGGGGCCGTTTACCTATCTTACGATACAAACATTTACGATAAAGACGACTACCGTTCTGTCCGCAATTTCTCGTGGGGAGGCGATCTCGTTTATTCCTTTTCGAGCGACACAAAAGCCTATTTTTCTACGGGTGGCTATCGTGCCCTAGAAGATGAAGTCGGCACCTACGCGACAGATTCGGTGTTGGGCTTGCAATACACGAACCTATATCGCTTTGGAGATACAGGGAAAATCGGCGTTGCGGGTCAGCTCACCATTCCAACTTCAGAAACATCTCGTAAAGATGAACTGCACACCGCGGTTCGTTTAGATGTGCCGATCTCTTTTTCAGCTTGGAGCGTCGATTTTTCGGTTTCGCCAAGACTGAGAAAAAATTTCCACGAATACAAAACCATGGGGGGACGCTCGCTGACTGAGTGGACTTACTCATTGTTTGCTGTTGCGGAAAAGTCGTGGGAATCGTTCGCAGTGGGGATCACGGCGTTAGGTGGTAACAGCATCAGTTATCAAGGTACGCGCAGAAGCAGTTGGCAGTATGAGGGGGCGTTGTACGGCACATACGAGTTTGATGAAAGTTGGTCATTGCTACTCGCGGCGTCATCAACGGGTTTCTATCAAGATGCAGAGCGAGGCACCTTGGGCAACATCGATTTGTTGGACCAAGAGAAAGCGTCTTACATCGCGACAGTGACTTACTCCTTCTAGGAAAATAACAACAATTAAGGATATCCAAATAATGTTTAAAAAATTGACTCTGGTGTCAGCAATAACGGCCGCACTTGCAGGCTGTGGCGCAGATGATCAGGCGTATGACTATGTCGAAAGAGATGCAAAAGAAGTCGCAGTAAAAGATCTTAAAGACGGTCGTTGGTTTTACGTTCCGACGACTGGTGCCGCGCCACGCTTTGCTCTGAACCAATTCCCATTCTTGCAAGGTTCACCTCGTTACGTTGAGCTTTGTTTTACCAAAGAAGGTCTGGAAGTTCGCAGTTACGATAAAAACTACCCAGACGCGCATCTAAGCAAAGATGCCAATAATTACTGCGGTGAAGAGAAATTTGTCGCAGACGACGACGGCGTTAACTTCGCGCAAGTGCTGACGATTCCGGGTGACTTTGCGGCGTATCGCTGTCAAGAAGACGCGCATGGTGATTGCACCAACAAAGAAGAAACCAACGAAGACGCAAGCCTAAGCTACAAGAAGAAAACCCACTTCACTCCTCGCCCTGAAGATCTTGAAATTGCAGAATTCAATATGGAAGATCTGTATGGTATTACCGAGGGCATTGATGAAATTGGCGCACCACGATTGATCTCGTGGGACTTTGACCCTAAAAACGGTCTTCTCAATTTCGAACTAGAGCGCACGTTCCGTATCGATTTAGATAATATTTCCGACTACATCAACTTTGCAACGAAAGCGAGCTTGGATGAGGCGCTTGTAGATGGCGCGTTTAAATCTCGTTTCTACTACTCGTTAGTGCACGAAAGTGAAGTGGCAACTGAAGGTTACCAACCGATCTTGTACCCAGTGGGTGATGAGAACGACATTGGTTTCTTCACCACGTCGACGAAAAAGCTTAACCCAGTCACGAATAAATACGATCGTGATGTGGTTTACCTCAATCGTTTCAACCCAGATCAAGGCTCTATTAAATATTATTTGAGCGACAATTTCTTTGAAGAGAAGAACAAGTTGTTCTTGGATGCAACGCTGCAATCGATCGACAAGATGAACCAAGCGCTGAATGTATTTGGGGCGGATGCAGGCAAGCCCGAAATCGAGATTGTGAACAAAACCAAAGAGGCTGGTATTCACCCAGGAGATCTGCGTTACAACGTGATTAACCTGATTGACGAGCCTCTAGCGAACGGTCTGCTTGGCTACGGCCCATCGGTTTCTAACCCGATGACAGGGGAAATTATCAAAGGTCACGTGAACCAGTACGCAGGCGTTGCAAGAACGGGGGTACCTTTCTACTGGGATAACTTGGCGCGATTCTACAATCGTAATCAGCTGGACTTAGATGGATTGGATCCACTGCCGACTAATAGTGAAACGGTGAAAACAGAGGTCGAGGATAGAGTTGAAGCCCTCTCGACAATGGCAGCAATAGCGAGCCTGAAATCGGATGAAAACATTTATGCGCCTTTCGTATCAAAAGAAGACATCGTTTCTGGCAAGGCGGCGACAAAGAGCCCAACTCAGCTAATGAAAAACTTCAATGATGATATGGAGTTTGAAAAGGTGGTTGAAGCTGAAGAGAACCGTTTGTCTTTCTGGGCAGAGAACAACGTTTATCCAATTGAAGCGTCGTGGGTTTCTTCAACTAACAAGGCCATGTTGGACAACTTGAAGTTGGACGACGAGCGTTACTTTGAGATCAAACTCGATGACGCAGGTAACGAAGTATCACGTCAGCTTAAGCGCTGGAAATACCTGCCAAAAGAGTTGCAAGTGAAAGCCGCAGATGCGATTACGGTTGCGACTTACAGCAATACGCTCGTTCACGAGCTTGGCCACAACATGGGTCTGCGCCATAACTTTAAAGGCTCAAATGACAAAGCGAACTACTACACGCTAGAGCAAGCGCATCAACTTGGTTTGAACAACATTCCTGCTTACAGTTCGACGATGGACTACGCGCCAAGCATGTTGGATGAAACGCCAACTTGGGGTCTGTACGACATTGCGGCCTTTAAGTTTGGTTATGGTCGTAAAGTCGAGACGATTCAAGATTCTTCAGGTTCAGCTCCTGCACCTGTTGCGAAACCGGCAGACAGTGCGAGCGATGAAGACAAAGCAGCATACACTCGTTACCTCGCTGATCAGCAAGCCTACCAACAAAGCTTTGCATACAAGTTTGGCAACAATCCAGACAACACATCGCTGATGGTGTGTTCTGAAGTGAAGGCGCTAACGGGGGACGAGAAAGGCAAATCACTCTACAACTGTGATTTCAGCCGATTCGATACCGCCGCGTTGTCTGATGATCCTGAACTGAATGCGAAAACTCGTTATGGCGCACTTTACTACCTAGATAAAGTGAATGAAATTGAGCGTAAGTCTTACGATTTCTGTACCGATGGGAACGTTTCTCTAAACAGCGACTGTAACCGTTTTGACGAAGGTACAAACCTAGAAGAAATTGTTTCTTACGAGTGGCAGAACTATCTCGATAGCTATGATCGACGCAACTTGGAGTTATATGGGACGACGGGATTATTCTCGTCCGATTATCCAGGTTACTTAGTGCGTCGTTACATGGAAATGAGCGCTATCCGTGACAAGATGGAAGATCTTGAGCGCATCGATAACCTGTACACCAATCTGGGTTACACTTCGTCAACGGATAAGCCGGGTGATTTCTTATTGCGCCTTGCTTCAAACCCTCAATACTGTAGCGAAGGCAAAGCCGATAACTCATGGTTCTGTGATTACGCGAATGGGGCGAAAAAATCCGCGGCGTTCTTCCTTGATATCTTGCGCACACCAGAGCATCAATGTGTGATAGAAAATGCGGCAGGCAACCAAAAAGTGATTTCTTTTGGTCAACTGTTAGACAATAACTCACACCAAATTCCGGCTGATTACGATCTTTCAACAGCCAGCTGTTTTGATGATTTGGCAGCACGCTTTATCGAAGATTCAGATGAGGGCTATATAGCTGTTGCGGAAACTGCGAATGGACGCTTCCTAAACTCAATTGGTAGCTTTGACCCGGATTACCCTTGGTCAAATGCGGTGTCTGTGTTGGGTAACTGGCCAGACAAAGCGCTTGCGAGCTATTTCTTAGCACGTCGATTCTCGAACCGTTTTACTGATGAGGTGAGCTTTGCATCGCTGCTTGATATCCCTGGGGTGCAAGCTGAATACGAAGACATCATGGGCAACATCGTGGCAAATGACGCGTTAAATACGCCAGTTAAATTGGTGGGTAAAGACGGTAAGGAATACACCAACCTAAAAGGTGTTACCGTGAACCTACACATCACTGAGCAAATGGAGTCCCTACCACCAATGCCTCGTGGTATTGCAAGATTCCTTGATATTGGTGCAGAAGGTCGCGGACGTGTTGGCGATGTCATCTTGAGAATGGGTGTGAACCAAATGAAGTCTTACGATTATACAGTGAAGACTCGTGGTCAATCTCAGTTTGATACGTTTACGAAGCAGCAAGACCGTTACGGTATCATCGCGGGTGACAAGGTTGAGTTTGTTATCGACGGCGAGAAGTTTGTGGCAACAAAAGCAAACAAGCTGGCTTACGACTACGCAAATCAACTGGTGACGTCCAAAGGTTACGATCTAAAAACGTACCTAGATAGCTATGAGCCTGCAACACTAAACAAGGTCGCAGAGAGCATCGATAGCGCTTGGGGGCCATTCCGAACAGCGATTGTCCCAGCGTTCCACGATCCTGTATTGCTGCTGGATGCGCCAATGGTCAACGCAATGAAGCGAACCATTGATGCGGATATCGCGGCAGGTGTGCTGTCGTTCAGCCAGTCTTTCATCAACTTTACGACAGCGAATGTGACTTCGGGTGATTTGGTCATCGATGCAACTTCGGGCACATTGAGCTACAAAGGTGGTAAAGCGCATGATGAGCTGAAAGCGTTCGAAGCTTACACTGATGCGATGCTTTTGATTTACAACGATCACGCCGAAGACATGATGTTCGCGGTCGACAATGTGTACGCAGGGTACATGGCGTCTTCAGATGCTGACAAAGAACTTTGGCTGAAAGATCTCAATATGATTCAAGCGTATTTGCGTGGTGATATCGGCGCTGTGGCTGGTGATTACTACAAGATGCTTGATCGCCTACCAACTGCAGTGAGTTTCCAGTAAATAACTCTTAATTCACTCATACAAAGGCCTGCAGCAATGCAGGCCTTTTTAGTCATAGGATTGATGGAATTTAGGAGTGAAAGATGATCTGTCCGTCTTCTGTTATCACAAGTGTCGCTTTGCTTTGTTCGATAAGTTGGGCAGCATAAGAAGGGGTAACGGCCTGCATATCACCTTTAGATCGAAGAGTTAAAGATTCCCACGCTTGATCTCGATATTTCCCTGCTTGGGTGTATTGAATCAGTACTTTCATAGCTTCACGCTCCGGTGTGGTTGACGTGCTACTTAAATTAACGATCTTAGATTGGTTGCGCATCTGTTAAAAATGAAACATTAGTTTAACTAAATGTACCTTTCCAAATATCGCGCATTGAGCAGAGCAATTTAGAATCCTTGTGATGGAGGGATGAAAAACACTCAATCTTTCGATTCATACTGCGCAATATAATGTTTGAGAGATTTGGTTTCCGCACTCTGAAACTCTTCATCGTGCATACGCAGTGCTTGGATACGGTCGAGGCGGAACTGGCGGTAGTCATCGCGCAATTCGCACCAGGCAACCAGCGTCCAGACTTTGCCCCAAAAGAACTGGCCTAACGGTTGGATTTTTCTCTCGGTCACCTGTCCGCTTTCATCTTGGTAATCCAAACTGACCTTAAACTGATGATCAATCGCGTGGCGCAGAAGTTGCCCTCGTTTGGCAGTCTCGGATTGGGTGTGATAATCGGGCACAATCAGCGGACAATCTTCCACTTGTTGTTTGAGCTTATCGGGCAATACCGAAAGTATTTTGGTGGACGCAGAGTGAGACGCTTCGGCGAGTTCAACATCCGACCAGGCTCGAACCATCCGCATACCCAGTTCAAGCGCCATCATCTCTTTTTCTGAGAACATCAAAGGCGGCAGATGAGAGCCAGCTTGCAATAGGTAGCCAACACCTGCTTCACCTTGAATAGGAACACCAGAACTAAGCAACGACTGAATATCGCGATAAATCGTACGTTCGCTAACTTCCATTCTTTCTGCGAGCTCTTTCGCTGTCACGGCGTAACGCTTTGCGCGCAAAAGCGTCAGTAGCTCAAACAGTCGTTCTGATTTGCTCATGATGTTCCTTATCTAGACCTACTGGTTGTTAGTAGTAGTGTGGCTGATTACTTCTCTAGCTCACTGCACATTTTTAAGTTGTGATGTTTAAGCTCGAAGCTTTCGCAGTCAATCATTGATAACAGAGGCTGAAATTCAGCGGCTTGCTTAAGCTGTTTTCCCGCCTGTTTGGCATCGTCCATTGAACGCCAGTAAATGATGTCTGTCCACACATCGTCCGTCGCTTCGTGACTGAGTGAGCGATACAAAAAGCCCGGCAGATTCTTCACAAACGTTTGTGACTGCTTGGCGGCGGCGATCACGTCTTGCTCTGTTGTGCCTGCGGTTAGACGAAATTGCACAGTTTCGATAACGGTTTCCATATTGTGATTCCTTATTGGTTTTGGCGGATTGCCTGTTGAGTTCCAAATAAGGTTACGCGGATGGAATGTCAGAACATGTCAGTAGTGAAATCTCACTCACTTATCATCAATATGGTTATTTTTCTGGGCGGTTGTAACGATCCCAGTAAGGTAAATCTGTGCCGAGTTTTTCGCTGATAAAATCGATAAAGGCTCTTACTTTCAACGGCATGTGCTTGCGTTCAGGGAACACCGCATAAATGGCGTGTTCTGGTAGAGAATACTCTTCCATCACCGGTTTTAGATTTCCTGCGGCAAAGTCTCTTCCTGCAATAAACGTTGGCAGTTGCGCAATGCCCGAACCTCTTAACAGCAACTGGCGAATGGCTTCACTGTTATTGACGATAAAGTTTCCTTTTGGAAGCACCTTGTATTCGCTGCCGTTGTTGATGAACATCCATTCGACGCCGCCACGGAAATAGGAATAGCGCAGGCAGTTGTGACTGACTAAATCACTTGGTTTTTGTGGTGTTCCAAACTCCGCTAAGTAATCTGGCGAGGCACAAAGCACACTTTTACAAGGGGCGAGACGTTTTGCGATTAGATTGGAAGAGGTGAGTTCACCAATACGGATCCCCAAATCAAAACCGTCTTTAACCAAATCGACCATTTTGTCTTCGAGGTTTAAATCCACTTCAATTTTCGGGTAACGAGCGAGAAACTCGCTGATCAAAGGCGCGATATGCAGCACACCGAAAGACATCGGCACGGTAATTTTGAGCCGACCTTGTGGAGAGCCTTGCAGTTCCGATACCGCGTCCACGCCTTGCTGGGCTAGGTTGAGCGCTTGAGAGGCGTACTCAAAATAGCGTTCTCCCGCTTCGGTCAGGCTCAGCTTACGCGTAGTTCGATTAAGGAGACGAATGCCCAAATCGTCTTCTAGTTGGTTGATGCGTTTGCTGATCGCCGATTTCGTCAGATTCAGCTGTTTGGCCGCAAGGGAAAAGCTGCCGCATTCGACAACAGCAACAAAAACGGGCAGGGAGGCAATCGCGTTCACATCAATCTCCTATTATCGTGAAGCATTTATTGTTGAGCACAAGGATACAATTAATTTCCAATTATAGAGATTATCTTCAAGAAGAAAACAATCTAGACTATGCACCAGTATTACGACCTTGATTTTGGGAAGAAGAAAATGAAGTACGATTGGATCCTGTTTGACGCTGACGAAACCTTATTCCACTTTGATGCTTTCAAAGGTTTGCAGCTTATGTTTTCTCGCAAAGGCGTAGATTTTACTGAACAAGATTTTGCTCATTACCAAACCGTAAACAAACCGCTTTGGGTGGATTACCAAGACGGCAAAGTAACGGCAGATGAGCTAAAACATAACCGCTTTACCGAGTGGGCTGAGAAGTTGAATACCACAACAGCAGATCTCAATAGCGCATTTTTAGAAGCAATGGCCGATATTTGCAGTTTGTTGCCAGGTGCAAAAGAGCTGATGGAAGCGCTGCAAGGCAAAGCTAAAATGGGCATCATCACCAACGGTTTTACAGAGTTGCAAGCAATTCGCCTTGAGCGCACAGGGATGACTGAGTACTTCGATAAAGTGGTGATCTCTGAACAAGTGGGCGTCGCAAAACCGGACTTAGGCATTTTTGAATACGCGATGCAGCAAATGGGCAACCCATGCAAAACGCGTGTACTGATGGTGGGTGACAACCTGCATTCCGATATTCTTGGTGGCAATAACTTTGGTATTGAAACTTGCTGGTTAAATACCACAGGCGCAAGTGTCGATGAGCGTATCGCACCAAATTACACCGTTGAGTCTTTGAGTGAACTAAAGAACATTTTGGTGGCGTAACCGAATCGGGTATTATTCCGCAGTAACCCTCAGAAAAATCAAGGAATAACCATGCCAGACATCAAACAGCTAGACAGCAAAGTCGTTTACCAGAATAAGTGGATGACGGTGCGTGAGGACAAAATTTTACGTCCGAGCGGCGCAGAGGGCATCTATGGTGTGGTCGACAAACCTGATTGTGCTGCGATTCTGGCTATCGATAATGGGATGATTCACTTGGTTCAGCAGTACCGTTACACCGTAGGTCAACGTTGCTGGGAGATCCCACAAGGGGCGTGGGAATCAAACCCAGATGCGGATCATCTTGAGCTTGCCAAAGGTGAGCTACGTGAAGAAACGGGCATGCAGGCGAGCGCCATGGCGTATATCGGCGCGCAGTTTATCGCATACGGCTTTTTGAATCAGACATGTCACGTCTACTTCGCCAGTGATTTAACGGACGTGGGCAATCAACTCGACAGTGAAGAAGAGGATTTGATCACTCGCGCTTTTTCTGTTGAGGAGTTCGAACAAATGATGATCGACGGCACGATCAAAGATTGTGTCACTATCGCGGCTTATGGTTTGGCGAAGCTGAAGAAATTCATTTAGTTATCCATGACGATTTTTTAATGAAAACAGCGGCCTAGTGCCGCTGTTTTTAGTTTGGGAGAGCTCGTTGAGCCATCGCTTACTCGTCGATTTTCTTACCTAAAATTTCTACTTTTGCTTTCTTGGTCACCCCCGCGACTTGCAGCGCTGTGCTGCCAACCGATTCATAGTTCAACTCGATCTTGTCTAATTTCGCGTTATCTTTCGTTGGTAGGCTTAAGCTTCTTGATGACATGCCTTTAGTCAGAACACCTAAACTGTCGAACGTCTTTTCCTGACCATCTTTCATGATCACTTTAACGCTTTTCAGATCGACCGTACCTTGCGTACATTTGATTTTGATGTGGCTGAAACGAGCGTTAGCAAATGGTGACAGTGGATTGACTGTGTCGGTTTCCGATTTAAAACTGACGGTTTTATCTGCAATCTTGTCCCAATCGTTGTCTCCAGCAACCGATTGGAAAGAGGCTACAGCCGCTAAAAGACAGAGTGCGATGGTGTTGAACAGTTTCATAGCTTTTCCTTACCTTAGGTTTAGATATTCTGTTTAATCAGTTCGATGACGTGTGTGACTTCGTCTTGAGTTAAAGCCCCTTCTTTCACGAATAAAATTTCGCCTTGTTTATTTTGTACGATAATCGCAGAACTTTCTTGCTGTAGATCCCAAGTTGTTGCTAATACGCCATTTTTGTCTAACACCATGGAAGACCAAGAGAATGTCTTTTTGCTGTCCTCTGCCGACGATTTCACAAATGTACCGGTTCCCCAAATGGCGTCTTCTTGGTTGATCACGGTTGTGGTCTGATACTGATCTTCAGGAAAGTGAGCGGCAGTGATTGCTGACATCAGCGGCGCGTTCATCTCTTTAGCTTTACTACGACCTGCAATGGCTTGTATCACACGGACTTTGCCTAACATCTGCTGAGTTGCCCAAGGTTGATAAGCCACATCGTCTCCTTGCAGCGTCATTTCGCCATAGGTATCAATGCTGACGGAAGGGGTGGTTTGACCGACAGAAAGGTTATGAGAGAAGGCGAGTGTCGGGGCGAGTGCGAGTAAGAGTGACAGAACAGATGGAGTTTTCATTGGGGGTTCCTGTAACTAAGTGAGGTTAGAGCGAATCAAAATAAGGGGCAAATACGATGCCCCTTATCGGATGTGGCGTTTAGTTAGAAAGTACAACGCGCGCATTTAACGGTTGCAGCGGACGATTGTTTTGTCCCATGACTTCCATCAGTTTCGCGGCTTGATCTTTGGATAAGGTTTGAGTGTCTTTAAGCACAAACCAGCGCACACCTTCTGAACATGGCGGTGTGGTTAAAGAGCCGTTAAATCGATAGTAGTTTGCAGTTTTTGGCAGTAAGTCGTTAATCTCAAACGTATCTTTAAAGAAAGTGGTTTGATTCTCTTGTGGGATTGCGTTGATCAGTTTAGACAGTGCTGCGTTTTGACCGCCAGCATCAAACATCACCGAAATTACCGCCAACTCGCCGTCTGCGTTGGCGTGTACAAAGTGCGCTTCAAGTGGATATTGGCGGCCTTTGATTTGGTTTTCTGAAGGTGTGTGGAAATGGAACTGTTGCAGCTCGAACGTCTCGCCATCGATGGTGAAGCTGTTACGTCCGTTCACTTGCGCTTGCAGCGTATGACCATTGTTGGTTAAACCAATGACCTGACCAGTGTACGAAAGGTTCAGTGCTTCCAGTTTTGCATCGGCTGGGTTGTCGATGTTGATTGGGCTTTGGTTTTTCGTGGTTGCGCAATCTTTGGCGATTTCTCCCCAGTGCTCTGGCCCGTGTTTGTCATTGCCATAGCCCCATTCCGAAGCCTGAGCAGCGCTTAGAGTGAGAAGTGAGAGTGAAAAAGCAAGTAGTGTTTTTTTCATAATAATGTCTCTGTTCGATCGCTTTGATAAGCGTTGTTACAAGGCAATGACCTAGAGGTTTGATCACTGCCTGACAAATTAGAAACGGTGGCTGAGTTGGGCACCAATTAGGAACGCATTTGAATGGGTCACGCCCGTCACCATCGGTACAGGAACACCTTCATACGCGTACTCTTCTACGTTGACATCTTCACCAATCAAGTACGTCATGCCGATGTCAACCGTGGTATCTGATGACCATTGGTAAGAGGCCCCCGCGGATAACCAGTGACGGTTCGAATCTGGGATAGAAAGCGAAGTCAGCTCATCGACAGGTGTTTTGTCGAACATGTAACCCGTGCGAAGTGTCCAACGTTCATTGGCGTACCAAGTCGCACCGATGGAGTAGTGCGCGGAGTCTTGCCACTGAAAATCTTTTAGCAACTGATCATCAGCTTTCAAGCTGTCAAATGCTGACCAACCAATCCACTGCACAGAATAGTGCAGGGCAAATTTAGGTAAGACGCGGTGATAACCGGAAAACTCCGCAATATCCGGTAGCGGCATGGCAAGCGAGTCGTACGATTCGCCAGCAAAGTGGATGTCACCCTTGGCATTAATGTTAGGGCTGTGTTTGTAGCTCAAACCTAAGCGATGACGTTCGTTAAACTCGTACATTATGCCAATGTTCGCGCCAAGCCCAATGCCGCCAGCTTCCACATCAAGTGCGTTGCCTTTTACGGATCCACAACGTTGTTCTAGTTCGTTTCCAAGGATGTTCCCACCAACGCAAACACCCACGTCCATATCGCGGTACAGCTCACCAGAGCCGTAAATCACATCAATACCACCACCGATACTAAAACGGTCGTTCACCTTGTATGCCAAGCTTGCGCCAAGGTTGACACTCGCTACGCTGGTGACACCGCCAAAAACAGGTGCGCCATAGTTTGGTTTAAACTCCATGTCGGTTCCGAAGTTGGAGTATGCCGATAGGCCTAGATACCAGTCGTCGTTGATAGGGTGAATAAAGTAAAAATTGGGTACAACGGCTGGTTGACCAACGCCATCGACGTCATCAATGTCGGTCACGGTTTGAGAGAAGGACGGGGTAATGTCAACTTGAGGGGACGGAGGAAAAACGCCCATACCAACATTGACATCTGCATTAATATTAGCTCGATGATATTGCGCATTTTTTACGGTAACGTCAGGTTTGACGTAAGTGACACCGAACGATAAGGCACTTTGTTTAAACAGCGTCATCGCTGCGGCGTTGCGGCTGACTACAGACGCATTATCACCAATGACGGCATCACCAGCAAAAGCACGACCAAGACCCGTCGCCGAATGTTCGTTAATTTGAAAACCACCGGCATACGCCGTCGAGGAGGCTAACCCGATTAATAAATAAATCGGTGAAAGAGTTAATTGTCGCTGCATGTTTTTCTCATGAATTAATTAGAAGTTGTATTGCAACGAAAATCAGTAAAATAAACAAATCTGACCAGTATATTTAGGGGTAAAACTAACAGTATGTTGACAATAAATAAATTTAACTTAATAAATATTTATTGGTGAATTTATTAATGGTTCATGGCGTGAATATAGTAGTTATTTTACGTGTAAATTAAATCCTGAACCTCTATTTTTATTTTTTCGGTATTACTTCTCTATTTTTATTGTGCTGACTGTTCCCTAAAAAATAGAGGGAAATCCAGCGATAAAGTGTCCGTGATGGAAACTCTGAGTCATTTGTATTTCCATTGCATCCCAACGTTGGTAGTTCGAATCAGCAAGAGAACTATCGTTTAAACCCACATGACACACTCCTCTCGGTCTTACCTGTGTTATGTGGGTATTTTTTATTTAACTTGCCACTTAACTCCTCTTTAAATGCATAATCAAAATGACCATAATTAAATTTTAATGGATGGCATATTGAATAATTTTTTATTTTACTGGTTTATTGGTATTTAAAAGTTTTGTTTATAATACTTATAACTTGAAATTTTGTATTTAAATTATTGTTCATCTATATTTAAATATAAATTAGACTCATGTATATGAAAACAAAATGGCCACGAAATATCGTGGCCATTTTTAATCATCAACGTATTTATGATGATTAAGAGTTTAACCTATAAGAAAGTCTTATTAAAAGCGAAACTCTTCTAAGTTATTGCTGCTTTCCAACATTTTTTCAGCAACATAACGATGCGTGGCTGTGGTTGGGTGAGTCACATCCCAGAACACAAACTTATCTGCGCCAGATGCCGCACACTCAGAGCGTAATGAATGGGTGTACATGTAATCCACAGAAGATGAGCGGTTGATGTCCAGACAAGGATCACTTGCATTCACGAACCCGTGTTCTTCTGGTGCCGAGGTTAACGTCTCAAACAGCGCGTGCGTATCAAACAATGAAATGTTGTAACCTTGAGCTTTATAGTACATCGCTTGTGCTTTGATGAACTCGTTCATTTTCAATACTTTCGCGCGAATCGTTTCAATTTCTTCCTGCGTTGAGTATTTGAACTGTGGTGCTTTGGTTGCGTCTGGCAGTGTCATCAACATGAAGTTCTTCGCGCCCGCGTCTGTTAGACGAATCAGAGCTTCAGCGTAATCCGCTTTTACTTCCGGCACGCTACGGTTGTAGTTCATGAAATCATTTAAACCAAACTCCAACGTAAACAATGTGTTTGCTGGGTTGTAGTTTTTCGCCAGTTTTGTGTAGGTCAAGTAAGAAGAAACTTGTTCACCGACACCTGTTAGCGCAATGTATTGGTTCTCACCTGCTGCGCCGCCAACTGCCCAGTTATAAAGCGGTAAGTTTTTGGCTTTAGCAACGTATTCCGTCCAAACAAAACCGTTCGAGAAGTGACCTAAGAACCAGCTGTTTGGGTTAGGGAAGCGCCATTGGGAAGCGTTAAAGATGTTGCCTGTATCAGACAAGCTGTCGCCCAAAGCCACTACTTTGTTGATTTGATCTGGTTGCATTGCAGCATCATTGCTCCAGATCGTGTGGTTATAAGAATAGCGATTGTCAGCAGCAAAAAACGTAATGTCTGCGTTCTCGTTCGCCAGATCTAGTGTTTCTTCACAGCGCTGGCGAATCACGTTTTGTGAAGTGTTGGTGTAGAACATGTTTTTAAATGAAACAGAGCTCCACCAATAACCGTCGATAGTGAAGTCACTACCATCTTGGTTTTTTGCCCATTTCCAGTCGGTAGCCGCATCATCCTTAGAGTGGCTCGTACGATACCAGCAGCGAACGTAAGTATAGGTTTGATTTTCTTGCGTGCTGACCACTTCAGACGCAGAAACCATTTCTGGTGATAATGTTGGCTCCTCTGCAACGGCAGAGGCAAGCGGAAGTAATGCAGTTAATAGTGTGATTGTTTTTTTCATCATTCACTCTTCTTGTAATGGTTATGGTTCCGAATACGTGAATACGCTCGGCTATAACAGTATTTAGATGAGAATTTTTCTCACTAAACCTTCTAATTCTGAGTAAATACTCAAGACAGTCAACAACTAAATATTCAATATTTCAGTTTTGGCACCACGGTCAAAAAATCCATTCAGCATAGCAATCGATTAAATGTGTATTATTTAGAATAATTACTCACTAACATTAATTTAACATGCACTTTTTGTTAATTAAGTGATTGCTTTATAAGGTTTTGTTTATGCTTTTTGATGTTAACTAAAAATGTTTATTGAATGATCTTTTGTACAAAGTTGTATATTCATGAAACAAATTGTTTGGCATTTTTGGCCTATAAACTATAGCTGAAGCTCTCATGCGAACATCATGGTGATGACTTTTCATGAGAATATAGTGAATAAAAATTAGCTCAAATAAGGAATAGGGCAAATGCACTACACAACAAGTAAAAAACAAGGCTTATTTTCGTTGTCTGCCGTAGCGATAGCACTGACCACTTCTATGTCAGCGTTTGCGGCTCCACCAATGGGATTTGATGAATCTAAGTTACCGACGAAGTACATCGTCAAATTCAAAGAAGATGCCGTCAGCCGATCTTCAATGGGTGGTAACTCATTTTGGGGACCACGAATCGCGCAGGAGTCTGTTTTACAACAGGTGAAGGCACGTAAGGTGGAAAAACTGGGTAATCGCGCCATTTACAGCGTTGAGTTGGATGGTGATGACTTAGAACCACTTCGTAATCGCAGTGATGTGGAATATGTCGAAGTCGATCCGCCTCGCTATTTGCTCAGCGAAACTACCCCGTGGGGTTATGAAGCGGTTAATGCTCAACAGTTAGACGACTTCAATGCTGGTAATCGCACTGTATGTATTATCGATTCAGGGTACGACATCTCGCACAACGACCTAAGCGGTAACCGTGTTGCAGGTACCAACGATAGTGGTACAGGATCATGGAGCGATCCGGGTAACAATAACGCCCACGGTACTCACGTTGCAGGTACTATCGCAGCGATTGCCAACACCGAAGGTGTGAAGGGTGTGATGCCAAACCAGAATGTGAATTTGCACATCGTGAAAGTATTTAACGAATCAGGTTGGGGTTACTCATCTGGACTTGTTAAAGCGATCCAAACGTGTGCAGATAATGGTGCCAACGTTGTGAACATGAGTCTTGGTGGTAGTCAATCAAGCCGAACTGAGCAAAATGCACTGCAAAACATTTACGATCAAGGCGTTCTGCTAATCGCCGCAGCTGGTAATGACGGTAACACCGCACACAGCTACCCAGCTTCTTACGATTCAGTTATGTCTGTTGCTGCTGTCGATAACCAAAATGATCATGCGGCGTTCTCGCAATCTACTGATCAAGTTGAGATCTCTGGCCCAGGTGTGGCGATCTTATCAACGGTTACGGTAGGCGAAGGTAAACTTTCTGATATTACCTTGAATGGCGTAAGCCAATTTGATCGCGGCATTGTCCCTCACAATCGTTTGATCAATAACGGCTCTTCGTATGTGCCAGATCCAATCGCTGGTTCAGTAACAGCAATGCTAGATAGCTGTGATGTATCTGGCGGTAACTTTAACTGTGGTGATATGTCGGGCAAAATTTGTTTGACTGAACGTATTGGCAACCAGTCTTCAGGTAACTACCCAGAAGTGGATGCGGTTCAAGCTTGTTACAATGCAGGTGCACGAGCGGCAATCGTATACAGCAACTCGGAACTACCTGGTTTACAAAACCCATTCTTGGTTGACACAAACAACGCTTATCGCATGGTTTCGGTGACGGTTGACCGTGCATTTGGTCAAGAGTTGCTGGGGTATGTAGGTCAAGAAATTACGGTTTCAACTACCTCTGGTGAAGATTACGAGTACTACAATGGTACATCGATGGCAACACCTCATGTAACTGGCGTAGCAGGCTTGGTGTGGAGTTACCACCCAACGTGTACAGCAGCGCAAGTACGTAATGCCCTAGTTCAAACGGCAACAGACATTGATGTCGCTGGACGAGACAACCGCACAGGTCACGGCCTAGTGAATGCGGAAGCAGCGAAACTGTTCTTGGATGCGGGCTGTAACGGTCCTGACGGTGGCGGTAGCTCTTCGGACTCTAGCTTCTCAAACACCAGCCCTGTTGCGATTCCTGACAACAAATCTTCTGGCGCAATCAGCGCAGTAGATGTCGATCGCTCTGGTGATTCAGGTACAGTAAGTATTGACGTTGATATTAGCCACACTTACATCGGTGACCTACGAGTGACGCTAACTTCACCGACTGGTGGAGAAGTCGTGCTTCACGATAATACTGGCGGCAGCGCTAACGATATCAAAGCCACTTTCCAAGCGGATTTCTCTGGTTTTGAATCACAAGGTTCTTGGGAACTAAAAGCGGTAGACAGTGCCAGAAGAGACACAGGCACAATCAACAGTTGGACTCTGACTTTTCAATAAGGAGTGGCTATGAAGAAGTTGACCTTACTTTCTTTGTCTGCGGTGAGTGCTACCGCACTATTGGCAATCGGACTAAGCTCGGCCAGCTTGGCGAACAATCAAGGATTTCCGCTCGTGGATGAACGTTCTGAACAAGCTGAGCAACAACCTACGCGTTACTTTGTTAAGTATCACAAAGGGAAAGAGAGCGAAGTGAGAGCGCTTCTTCGTCAACATAACCTTAAAGTGGTTGATGCGTTGGTGAAGCAACAGGTACTGGTGGTGAGCGGCGAACAAGCGGACGTCGATAAGCTATCTGGTAACGAATCCGTTGAATACACCGAGCAAGAACCAACGAGAAAGTTGTTGTCTCAATAAGATAGCCTCAATATGAAAAACGCCCCTCACGTGAGGGGCGTTTTGTTTGAGTGCTTTTCCTGCTAGAGCCTTTGAGAGATGAAAGCCGACGAGCCTAATTCTGCATTCATAAGAATAAAAGCTTAGCGCACAATCAGGCCAAGTAGGATACCTACAATGCCGAAGTCAGCATCACTGAATGTTGTGTTTGCAAAGCCAAGATCACCCAGTACTGGCATTAGGAAGACAGGTAGGAAAGTAATCAGTAGACCTTGTGCAAACGCACCTAGAATTGCGCCGCGACGACCACCTGTTGCGTTACCAAATACACCCGCAGCCGCACCCACAAAGAAGTGTGGAACTACACCAGGGATAATCACAGTAAGCCCCATCACGTACAGCAGGAACATGCCCACTAGACCGGCTGCAAAGCTCGATAGGAAGCCCACCAATACCGCATTTGGTGCGTATGGGAACACAACCGGACAATCCAGTGCAGGTTTTGCGTTTGGAACCAGTTTGTCTGAGATGCCTTTAAATGCAGGAACGATTTCTGCGATAACCATACGTACACCTTGCAGGATAACGTACACACCACCTGCAAATGTGATGGATTGCATTAGCGCAAACATAGACCAATGTTTACCGCCACTGACTTCACGGACAAAATCACCGCCAGCGAACAAACACGTCACCACAAAGATGATGCCCATGGTGAACGAGATCGCCACTGGTGTATCACGTAGGAACAACAAGCTTTTAGGGACATTCATCTCTTCAGTAGAGTGTTCTTTGTTACCGAACTTGCTGCCAATAAAGCCAGCTAGCACGTAAGAAAGGGTAGAGAAGTGACCAATCGCAACGTCATCAGAACCTGTAACTTGCTTCATGTACTTGTGAGCGATCGCAGGGAAGAACACCATTACAGAACCCACAACCACAGAGCCAAGCGCGATCAGTGGAACACCTTTCATGCCGCTAGATGCCAGAATCGCTGCTACCATCATCGACATAAATAGTGTGTGGTGACCGGTTAGGAAGATGAATTTCCATGGCGTGAAGCGAGCGATCAAGATGTTCACTAACATACCGAAGAACATGATCATCGCCATCTCTTTACCAAACGCTTCTTGCGCGATAGAGACGATAGCTTCGTTGTTTGGAACCACGCCTGTAATGCCAAATGCGTGTTGGAAAATCGTCGCGAAGTCGCCTAGCGAGCTCACAACTAAGCCTGCACCTGCGCCAAGCACGATGAAACCAAGAATGGTTTTTACCGTGCCTTTAATGCACTCGGTGACTGGTTTTTTCTGGGCAATTAAGCCGATTAGAGCGATGAGACCGACCAGAACCGCTGGCTCTGATAGGACATCGTTCATTAAGAAACTGAAGAATTCCATAACGCCACCTTATAGAGCGCCAAGCTCTTGAAGTGCCACAGATAAACGCTCTTTCATTGCGACTTTGTCGACCATGTTATCAAGCGCTACGATACGTTGCTCAACGCCAAGAGCTTCCAACTGTTCTGCAATGTCTTTTGTGCCGATGAAAATGTCGCAACTTGTGCCTTTTGCTGAGCCAAGATCGATGTGATCCACAGCGGCATTGACGTTCAATTCTTTTACGATGCTTTTGATGCTCATTTCCATCATTAGGCTAGTACCAAGACCGTGACCGCAAACAACCATAATTTTCATAATTCAGACCTTTTCTTTTTTATAGGGGGTATACCCATTTGTGAATGGGGTATGTCAGGAGTAAAACTTAGTATTTGTCGATGATCGCAAGAACATCTTCTTTGCTTTGAGCGTTGCAGATGGCCTCTACATGCTCTTCATTCATAAACAATTCCGCCAGTTTCGAAATCGCATCAACGTGGCTATTACTGTCCGTTGCCGCTAGCGTGACCAGCATTTTTACTGGGTCATTTTCTTCAGAGTTAAAGTTGACGCCGTTTTGGATCACCGTGATCGCCAGTGATAAACGGTTAACGCCATCTTCAGGGCGAGCGTGTGGCATCGCCATGCCAGGACCTACCACGTAGTAAGGGCCAAGCTCTTCGTGCGAGCGGTAAATTGCTTCAACGTAACTTGGTTCTATCGCGCCATTTTCAATCAAAGCTTCACAAGATTTGCTGATCGCATCTTTCCAGTCGGTTGCGTCAGAATGGATGCGAATGACATCAGAGGTAATCAGTTCACGTAGCATTGGAATGTTTCCGATTTGTTGTTTTGTTGCTGCGTACTTTATCGATCAATTTGCCAGAAAAACCTGAGAGTGATCACAAATGGTAGCGCTATCTGATAGCGCTACCATTAATTGTGATAGCGCTATCATTTTTATCAGGCATCGAAGTTTCATGTGCTGGTGTTCGAGTTCTAATGCGCTAATATCAAAACCATTAAAGCGCTGTGATAAGATGTCGCAGCTGAAATTAGAGAACATTAAATAAAAACAATGAGCGAACCTCGCAAACGAAGAAGTACCGGCAATGTCACTTTGGCTGATGTCGCCAAACAAGCAGGCGTAGGCACTATGACGGTGTCGCGAGCATTACGAACGCCAGAGCTGGTATCCGATAAGCTGAGAGAAAAAATTCAACAAGTGGTTGATGAGCTCGGCTATATCCCGAACAAAGCCGCAGGGGCACTCGCATCTGCAGAAAGTTATTCCATCGCTCTTATCATTCCGTCACTGTTTGAAAAAGCATGCGCGCATTTCTTACCAAGCTTCCAACAGGCGTTAAACAAAGCGGGTTATCAACTATTGCTGGGTTACAGCGACTACTCGATTGAGCAAGAAGAAAAGTTGCTTTCGACTTTTTTAGAGAGCCGTCCTGCGGGCGTTGTACTGTTTGGAAGTGAGCATAGTCAGCGAACGCATCAACTGTTAGAGGCATCAAATACGCCAGTGTTAGAGATTGCCGAACTGAGCTCAAAGGCCAGTTATCTCAACATTGGCGTGGATCACTTCGAAGTGGGTAAGGCCTGTACCAGACACCTGATTGAACAAGGTTTTAAGAACGTTGGTTTTATTGGGGCGCGCGGGAATCACTCGACGTTGCAACGCCAGTTACACGGTTGGCAAAGTGCGATGATTGAAAACTATCTCACCCCAGATCATTTTCTGACGACTCATGAAGCGCCATCTTCACAATTGGGGGCGGAAGGATTGGCGAAGTTATTGCTGCGCGATTCAAGCTTGAATGCTTTGGTGTGTAGCCATGAGGAGATAGCAATTGGTGCGCTCTTTGAGTGCCATCGCCGCGTGCTCAAAGTCCCGACCGACATTGCCATTATTTGCCTTGAAGGCTCTTCCATGGGTGAGCACGCCTACCCAAGTTTGACATCGGCAGAATTTGATTACGAGCGCATGGGCACCAAGGCGGCAGAAAAACTGTTGCATGCCATCAAAGGTGAGCCAGAAGAACGGCCGACCAGTATGGGCTTTAAGCTAAAGCGTCGAGCAAGTACCGCGATTAATTGACCCCTCCGCTTTCCATAAATACAAAAAGCCTCTCAATATGGAGAGGCTTTTTACATTCTGAATTCACGAGCGGAAACTACGGACGTTCGCCCGTGGCTAGGCGTTGTTCGATATCTACGATCACCTCTGGAAGATCGGAGATGGTGTCGATTAAGTAGTGAGGTGCACTCTTGATAAACTTCGCGCGTGCTTTTTCACGAGCTTTCTCTAAGGTTGCTTCGTCTGCGGCTTGGTATTCTTCAAACGTGAGACCTGCTTCGTTACCAGAAAGCAGCAGACCCACCGTCCACATGCCCGCATTGTGACCTTCAAAGATGCCTGGTGCTGAGTCGTCCACTTTGACGCATGCTTTAACGTCGCTTACACCAAGCTCAATCACGTTTTTCAGTGCCATAAACGGCGCAGGGCGACCACCTTGTGGCAGATCGTCTGTCGCGACAACATAATCTGGTTGGTAGCCGTAATCCGTTGCCACTGGAATCAGTACGTCCATCACTTCGCGAGGGTAACCAGAACAAGACCCGATCTTGATGCCTTTGTCTTTCAGACCGTTCACAACTTCAACTGCGTTGAGGATTGGTTCTGCGTGGTCAGCCACTTTTGCTTTTTGCAGAGACATAAACGCCGCGTAGATAGTGTCGATGTCTTCGCTGGTCATTGAGCGACCAAACTTTTCATTCCAACGCTTATCAACCGTAGGAATACGACCCACAGCTTGGATGTGATCCCACTTACCAAGCCCCATTGGTTCACGTGCTTCTTCAAGATCGATTTCGAAATCAAATCCTTGCTTGAACGCTTCCACAAAGATACTGGTTGGTGCAAAAGAGCCGAAATCGACGATAGTGCCAGCCCAGTCAAAGATCACTGCTTGAATTGGTGATTTGCTCATGTTCAATCCTTTTTCTTGCTTGCCAGAGCGCTTGTCTTCACGTTGAAACCGCGCTCTGAATAAATTGGTTTTTGTTGAGGTCTATTGACCCTAAAAGTAATTAAAGTCTTTACACACTTTGGCGATCGCTTCTTCGAAGATCGCCAACGCTTCTGTCAGTTGCTCGCGAGTGATGATCAGCGGTGGGCTGAGTTGAATCACATTGCCTTGTGACACCTTGAAGCTCACGCCATTGTTGAGGCATTGGTACAGCACAGCTTCCGCTTCATCATACGCGCGTGCTTTGCTTTCGTGGTCGGTGACCAGTTCAATGCCCCACAACATGCCGATGCCACGAACATCACCAATCACAGGGTACTTGGCTTTCATCTCTAGCAGTTTTTCACGCATGAACTGGCTGTCGGCTTTGGCTTTATCTAGTAAGCCTTCTTGCTCAATGGCTTCCATGGTTGCCAGTGCCGCAGCACAACCAATAGGGCTTTTCTCATGAGTGTAATGACCCATTGAGATTTGCTCGGCAGTGTTGTATTTGTCTTTGGTTACCATGGCTGCGATAGGCACTAACCCTCCGCCCAAACCTTTACCGATGCAGAGCATATCTGGCTCGATGTCATAGGCTTGGTAGGTAAACCATTCACCGCTGCGACCCATGCCATTAGGGATGTCGTCGATGATCAGCATGACATTGTGTTTGTCACAGATTTCGCGGATGCGTTTCCAGTAAGCTTTGCTCGGCACTTGAACATCCGTGTTGCGAACCGCCTCTGCGATAAACGCGCCCACGCCGCCTTCTTTCTCAATCACGTATTCAAGGTAGTCGGCGTAATGCACGTCGCTACCGTCCGGGACCGGGAAAGCGCCACGATAAGACACCGCTGGTGGAATGCGCTCAACACCTGCCATTAATGGTCCCATACCTTGACGGAAACACGCTTCGCCGCCAACTGAGATGGCATCCAACGATGCACCGTGGAAGGAGTCCCACAACGACACCACCTTGTAGTTGCCCGTGATGTGTCGCGCTAGTTTAAGTGCCATGCCAACCACAGATGTGCCACCTGGAGCAAACAACACGCGGTTCAATTCGCCGCCACAGATTTGGGTGAGTTTTTCGGCACATTCAATCGCGGTTTCGTTGGTAAAACGACGTGGTGAAAACGGCAGTTTGGCAATTTGCTCTTGCACACGTTTAATCACATGCGGATGACCATAGCCCAACTTGTGAACGTTATTGCCATGGAAGTCCATGTACTTTTTGCCGGTAGCATCTTGGATGTAGATGCCTTCTGCTGCTTCCAATGTATCTAAGCAAGGCGTTGACATGGCTTGGTGAAGAAAGACCTTCGAATCACGCTTCAACAATGCTTGCGTGCGTTCGTCATCCATCGATGCATTCCAAGCTTGGCGCGCTGGTGTTGTGTTGACATCGCCTTCGCTGCGGAAATGAGTCGGTTTGATATTCTGAGTCATAACGCTTTCTCAATCAGAAGGCTGCTTTACGCAACTTGCCAGTACATTGCTTTTTCAATCGCACCGATTAAGCGCTCGATATCTGCTGGGTAAACTTCGCCAATGTTGCCGATACGGAAGCAATCTGCGTTCGACACCTTACCCGGATAAATCACGAAGCCTTGCTCTTTCAAACGCGTGTAGAACGCTTTGAACTGGTAATCACTGTGCGTTGGAGAGCAGAAAGAAGTGATGATTGGTGAATGAAGGTCATCACTCAGTAGCGGTTCGAAACCCAAAGAGCGCATACCTGCAACCAGTGTTTTCTGGTTAGTTTGGTAACGGTTATGACGAGCCTCAATGCCGCCTTCTTGTTCCAGCTCTAACAATGCTTGGTAGAAAGCACGAACCGTGTGCGTAGGAGACGTGAAACGCCATTTACCGTGGTTCACTTCCATGCAGTGCCACTGGTCGTAAAGATCAAGGCTCAAAGAACGTGCCTGACCTTGGCACTTTTCTAGCTCAGTTTGTTTCGCAATCACAAAGCCAAAACCCGGCACGCCTTGAATACATTTGTTTGCAGAGCTGATCATGAAATCGATGCCTAGCTCTGCGATATCGATAGGAATGCCACCAAAGCTCGACATGGCATCGAGAATCACCACTTTACCGTGTGCTTTTGCCACAGAAGCAAACGCCTCAATTGGGTTCAGCATGCCAGTGGTTGTCTCACAGTGAACAATCGCCACGTGTGTGATTGTAGGATCCGATGCCAATGCAGTTTCCACCTCGTTCAAGTGTGGCTGTGATGTTTCGCCTGGGGAAACTACATGGCATGGAATATTTAGGTAATCAGCGATCTGAGCGATACGCGCACCGTAAGCACCGTTGTCGACAACCAACAATTTTCCATCTTTGCCAATGGCGCTGCCAATCGTCGCTTCTACTGATGCGGTGCCGCTACCTTGCATTAGTACGCTGGTGTAGCCGTCTTGTTGAGTTGCCAGTTTTACAAGCTTAGTGCGGATCACTTCTACAATGTCTTTGTTGTATTCATCATCCCAAGTACACCAGTCTTTAAGCATGGCTTCACGTACCGTTTCAGAAGTAGATAGAGGACCTGGAGTCAGTAGTAGGTATTCGTTTTTCATCTCGATTTCCATCAGAATAGGCTAATTGGTATACACCAAATTTAGAATTCACTCTAACGAGGAAGAAAAGGGCAGTAAATAGGCGAATCTCCAATTTCATAAAACTTTAATATCCAGAAAATGGCGGATCAATTGAACGATTATTCAGCGCAAATTTTCGTAAAACTGCCATTTAATGGTCATAATTTCGTCACAAAGGCTCAGTAGGGTGTATATCGTCAACTGGTACAGACCAAATTAAAACTTAGCCAAATTAACTGGAGAAAATGATGAAAAACCGTTTGATGAAAGGATCGCTGGCTGCACTTGTCTCTCTGCTAGCTACGAATGCAATGGCAGCACAGGAAGTCACGGTTTACACCGCTTTCGAAACTGACATTCTTGCTAAATACAAGTCTGCGTTTGAGAAAGATAACCCAGATATCAAGATTAAGTGGGTTCGCGATTCAACCGGTATCATGACGGCGAAATTGCTGGCAGAAAAGAACAACCCTCAAGCGGAAGTGGTTTGGGGTCTGGCTGGCTCGTCAATGGCACTGCTTAAAGATGAAGGTCTTCTTAAGCCTTACACACCAAAAGGTTTGGAAGAGCTGCATGCGAACCTAAACGACCCTCAATCAAACCAAGCTTGGTTTGGTAACGATGCGTTCTTTAACGCAGTTTGTTTCAACGAAGCGGTAGCGAAACAGCTTAATCTGCCTAAACCAACGTCTTGGGAAGACCTAACAAAGCCGGTTTACAAAGGTCACATAGCAATGCCTAACCCAGCTTCTTCAGGCACTGGCTACATGCAGGTTTCTGCTTGGCTACAAAACATGGGTGAAGATCAGGCATGGAACTACATGCGTGACTTAGACAAGAACATTGCACACTACACGCACTCTGGCTCTAAACCATGTGTTCAAGCGGGCATGGGTGAAGTGGCTATCGGTATTTCGATGGCAAGCCGTGGTGCGAAGCTGAAAACACAAGGCGCACCACTGGCGGTTATCACGCCAAAAGGCATCGGCTGGGAATCAGAAGCGGTTGGTCTAGTAAAAGAGTCGGATGCCGCGAAGCGTGTTGTCGACTGGTCAATCTCTAAAGCGGCAAACGAGCTTTACGTAGAAATGTACCCAGTAGTTGCACATAAAGACGTGAAAGCGACCGTATCTAACTTCCCGAACGTTCAAGAGAACATGGCGAAGATGGACTTCGCGCAAATGGGTAGCAAGCGTGCAGAGATCCTAGCGGCATGGTCTGAGAAGTTCGACGCGAAATCAGAGCCAAAGTCTTAATTGAATTTGCTTTGAGTAGAATGCTGAAATCCACCTCGGTTGAGGTGGATTTTTTGTTTTCTCTGTTATTTCAGAGTTTGCTGAAAGTAGATTCCTAGTCTCACCTAGGTTCGCTGGAATGACGGACTTAAGAAAGTTGGGAGCTTCTATTCGCACCCACAACGTCATTCTCGAGAGCGACGAAGGAGCGAGTCGGGAATCTCTAATTACCACTTAAACAAACCTCATCGCCCTTCATCTATTTGTCATCTTCTGGCTATAAATTTGTCATTGGAACGTAACACTCCAAAACTAAAGTTGGTATATACCATTTGGAGCGTGTGTTATGTCAACTAACCAACATTACCTAAATATCGAAAATGTAGTGAAGCAATTCGGACAGTTCACTGCATTAAAGAAAATCTCGCTAGCGATTGAAAAGGGCGAGTTTGTTTGTTTTCTTGGCCCTTCTGGCTGCGGTAAAACCACTCTGTTACGTGCCATTGCAGGTTTAGACTTGCCAACATCTGGTGCGATTTTTCAAAACGGTCAAGAGACTACATTCTTACCACCAGAGAAGCGCGATTTCGGCATCGTCTTCCAATCTTACGCTTTGTTTCCGAACCTTACCGTGCAAGAGAACATTGCGGTGGGTTTGAAGAACCAAGGTATGTCGACCAAAGAAGCGTTAGAGAAGGTGGACTACTGGCTAGAAACCATTGGTCTTCCAACCTCTGGAGAGAAATTCCCTAACCAACTTTCTGGTGGTCAGCAACAACGTGTTGCTTTGGCTCGTGCATTGGCTTTGTCTCCGGGTCTACTGCTGCTTGATGAGCCACTGTCAGCGCTGGATGCAAAAGTACGTGTTCACTTACGTGATGAGATTTGTAAGCTGCAACGCAAGCTTGGTATCACCACGATCATGGTTACGCACGATCAGGATGAAGCGTTGTCGATGGCGGATCGTATCGTGGTAATGAACCATGGCGTGATTGAGCAAGTCGGCACACCTCAAGAGATCTACCAACAACCAGCCACGCGCTTTGTCGCTGAGTTTGTCGGCAGCATGAACTTTATTGAAACCTCAGTCGCAACGGACTCCCAAGTACGAATTGCAGAAACTTTGATGCCAGCGCCAAGCTTGACCAATTGTAAGATCCAACGTGGTGATCGCTTCGACCTTGCGGTGCGTCCTGAAAGCATCAAGTTCGTTGAAAACTACACCAACTCTTTACCAGTGCGAGTTACGGCTACCGAGTTTTTGGGGGCGTTTTTCCGCATTGATTGCGTATTGCAAAACGACAGCTCAACGAAAACCATCGTCGTGGATGTGCCTGTGGAAACGGTTCAAAAACTCAATATCAAAGCGGGCGATGTACGTTACATCCAGTTTGCTGAAGAAGGGCTGCATGGTTACGCCGTGCCCTCGGTTGATAAAGCGCTAGCAGCGTAGGTGTAAACATGGATGCGAAGACAATGACGATGAATAGCCTAACCACGCAAGACAAAGCAAAATCCCTACTCGGACGTGTTAGCCGCGACAACCTTGTGTTGTTCGGTTTGCTCGCTGGTTTGTCGACTATGATGGTGCTGTTCATCTTGATGCCGCTTTGGGCAATGTTGACCAAGAGTGTGCAAAATGCCAATGGCGAATTTGTCGGTCTGGCAAACTTTGCGACGTACTTTTCCTCTTCAAGCTTGTGGGTGTCAGTGGGAAACACCTTCACTTTGGGCGTGATTGTGACCTCGGTAGTGGGTGTGCTTGCGTTTGGTTATGCCTACGCGCTGACTCGTTCATGCATGCCGTTTAAAGGTTTGTTTCAAATCCTAGGTACCGCGCCGATCCTCGCGCCTTCGTTACTGCCAGCGATCAGTTTGATCTTCCTTTTTGGTAATCAAGGCATTGCCAAAGAGATGCTGTTAGGAAACTCGATTTATGGCGTGATTGGTATCTCGATGGGTTTGATTTTCTGGACCTTTCCTCATGCATTGATGATTTTAACCACTTCGCTGCGTACTTCAGATGCTCGCTTGTATGAAGCCGCCCGTGCACTTAAAACCTCACCCATCAAAACCTTCTTTATGGTGACGTTACCTGCGGCGAAATACGGTTTGATCAGTACGCTTATCGTGGTCTTTACACTGGTTATCACGGACTTTGGTGTGCCGAAAGTGATTGGTGGCAGCTACAATGTTCTGGCGACTGACATCTTCAAACAAGTTGTGGGACAACAAAACTTTGCTATGGGTGCAGTGACCAGCATTATGTTGTTATTCCCTGCGGTAATGGCGTTCGGCGCAGACCGCTGGGTACAGAAAAAGCAGAAGAGCTTATTCGACACACGCTCGGTACCTTATCAGCCAGAACCTAACAAAGCGCGCGACAGCATTTGTTTGGTTTACTGCAGTATCATTTCTATTGCAGTGTTGGCAGTGCTTGGCATGGCGGTGTATGGCTCGTTGGTTACGTTCTGGCCTTGGAACAAAACACTGACGCTAAACAACTACAACTTTGCTGAAATGAGCACTTACGGTTGGAGCCCATTCTTCAACTCGCTAACGCTGGCAGGTTGGACGGCAGTGATCGGTACAGCCATCATCTTTGTCGGTGCTTACTGCATTGAGAAAGGGCGTGCGTTTGGTCCAATTCGTCAGGTGATGCAAATGCTTAGCGTGGTGCCAATGGCAGTTCCGGGTATGGTGCTTGGCTTGGGTTACATCTTTTACTTCAATGATGCGAACAATCCTTTGAACGTGCTTTATGGCACCATGGCATTCTTGGTGATTAACACGGTAGTGCATTACTACACCGTGGGTCACATGACAGCCCTGACAGCGCTAAAGCAGTTGCCATCGGAGATTGAAGCCACAGCAGCATCAGTGAAGCTTCCTCAATACAAGTTGTTCTTTAAAGTGACATTACCTGTGTGTTTACCTGCGATTTTGGACATTGCGACTTACTTGTTTGTTAATGCATTGACCACCACTTCTGCGGTAGTATTCCTTTACTCAACCGATACGATTCCGGCTTCGGTCTCGATTCTGAATATGGACGATGCAGGTCAAACTGGCGCTGCAGCGGCAATGGCGGTGATGATCATGATTGCTGCCGCAATTGCGAAGATTGTTCAGATGACTTTGGGTAAATTGTTAGAGAATCGCACACAAGCTTGGCGCAAAAGATAAGGACACTTCGTGCAATACGTAAAAATTAAAGATTCGATTGTTGAACAGATTGAAGCGGGCATGCTATCGCCGCGTCAAAAACTGCCAGCAGAGCGTAAGTTGGCGGAGTCGTTCGATACTACACGCGTCACTCTGCGTGAAGCTTTATCACTGCTGGAAGCAGAAGGTCGAATCTATCGCGAAGATCGCCGAGGTTGGTTTATCTCACCTGAGCCATTGCGTTACGACCCAACCCAAACGCTAAACTTCCCGAACATGGCGAAAGCGCAAAATCGTGTGCCAAAAACAGAAGTGATAGCCGCAAAAGGCACTTTGGCTAATAAATTGGCCGCGCGCTTGCTGGACTTGCAACCTTTCTCGGACGTGTATCGAGTCGACCGTGTGCGATACCTTGAAGATAGACCTGTGGTATTCGTAACAAACTACATTCGCCCTGAGCTGTTTCCGAATCTGCTGGATTACGATTTATCAAATTCACTGACGGACATTTACCGCGATCATTATGGCGTGACGTATCAAAAGATTCGCTACCGCATTTCAACCAGCACTTTGTTGGGTGAAATGGCTCAGGCACTGCGTGCGACAGCCGGTACGCCAGCGATGGTGGTGGAGCGCATCAACTATAACCAGCACGGTGAGTTGATTGATTGCGATATCGAGTATTGGCGACACGATGCCATCAGCATTGAATCTCTGGCGGAACTCAATCGTTAAGTGGATTTTCTCATTATCTAAGGCTCCATCTCGGGGCCTTTATTTTATTCAGACAGGAACATTGAAATGGATTTGTTGGCGATTGGTCTCGTCGTTTTTTCTGCTGTTCTCCATGCGGGCTGGAATATTCTTGGTAAAAGCAACGCTGGTTCAGGGCTCGCGTTTACGATGGCGGCAAGTTTATCTGCTTGCCTTCTACTCACGCCCTACCTTATTTGGTATCTCTTTAACATTGGCTGGGCGACGTTGCCCAGCGTGTTTTGGGGAATGCTGTTTATCAGTGGTTTATCTCAAATCGTCTATTTGGTTGGTTTGATCGTGGCCTACAAGCACGCCGATGTGGGAGTGATTTATCCGATTGCGAGAGCACTTCCTGTAATGATGGTGGGCGCACTCACCGTCGCCTTAGGTTATGAGTTGAACGCTCAGCAGTGGTTGGGTTTCCTGCTTATTACTTTAGGTTGTGTCCTAGTTCCAGTGACCAGTTTTCGTCAAATTACTTTTGGGGAGTACCTGAATGTTGGTGTGTTTTGGGCCTTGATTGCGGCGTTTGGCACGACGGGTTACTCCGTTGTGGACAAGCAAGCACTGAATCTGCTAACTCAACAAACATCGACCATTCTTAACGACCACTATAGCGCGATTTTTTATCTAGGCGTGCAGTTTTGGGTTATGGGAGTACCGGTTTTATTGTGGTGTATTGTTTCGGGGAGTCAGCAAGAACTACAAACCGCTTGGATGATTCGCAAAAGTGCGAGCATGGCTGGCATCATGATGGCATCCACCTACGGCTTGGTGCTGTTTGCGATGACTATGACTGATAACGTCAGCCTTGTTGTGGCTTTGCGACAAATCAGCATTGTATTTGGTTTATTAATGGGCGTGTGGTTGTTGGCTGAAAAATGGTATTTCACGCGAGGAGTCGGGGTGCTGTTGATCCTGAGCGGAATCATTATGTCATTGAGCTCTGCTTGAGGTATAAGGCACCGATGTCGATTCGGTGCCTTGGCACAGCTAAATTTTTAAAATCGCAATTGTGCACCAAACATCACACCGCCAGAATCAAAATCGCTATTCTTGGCGTAGTTGTACTCTAAGTTCAAACCAAAGTGTTTATAGGCCCAAGCGACACCAGCTGCGGCTTCTCCGCCAAGACTAGACTCGTCATATTCTTTATTCTGACCATTGTTTTTAAGCGTGTAACTTAACGTGTAGTAAGTGATACCGCCTTTCCCGTAAAGCTCAAAGCCAGCTCCCAGAGGGTAACTTGCGTAACCGCTGAGTCGAGGCCCGCCATAACTGACATCGGTGATTTCTGTTAAGGGACTGATAAGTACGGAGCCAATGCCGTTAAATGCGCCCTTATAGCCGGCTTCAATACCAAAGTTGTGATCGAACATGTAACGGTAATATACATCACCAAGGAACATGTCACCTTCATCATGGCTATTGTTCACATCGTAACTAACATTACCGTAGCCTAAATTTGCTCCAACAACATGTTGGGTTGGTTGTGCATGAGCCGTTAAGGAAAGTGCGGACAGTAAGCATGCAACGGCGTACTTGTAAGACATAAAAACTCCGAATCATAAAATGAAAAAACAAAACGTCATGTGGTGCGTTGGGTTAACGTAGCCTTGTCATGAACTCCGCTTTGGTATTGTCTAACCATTCGTAACGACGTCGATACATCGAACGCTTAGAACGCGACATGCCTTCGATATCACGACGCGGGGCATTCACATCGAGTGAGTAGAAATGACGGTTGTATTCGGTGCCGCCCAACTCTTGCCAGAGTGCATCGTAATCCGTTTTGATTCGTCCTTTACTGTAGCGTCGTGCAGCATAAGTATGGGATTGTGTTTTTACCGCTAGAATCGTATTCACTTCCCAAATTTGCGCGAGTAAAGTGAGCAAACTCACCATCAAGCTTTTTGGTCTTTGCCCGTAAAGCTTACGAGTTAACTTTTTAATTTTTGCGTTGTTCTCTTCACTGCTGCGTGGCCCTTGCAAGCCGCCAATCATAATGCTGCGTCCAGATTCTATGTGGCCGAGAGTAAATGAGAGCGTATAGAAGTTGCCATCCTCCGCGCTGTGTAGCACTAGGCTCATGTCGCCTTCTTTTTGGTAACGCGCTTCGTACACCAATCGCACAGAGTACAATGTCTCGTCGATTTCAAATGATGTTAATGTTAAGCCAGTTGAATCGGTATAGATCTCTTCAATGGTCTGTTTAGAAAACAGCTCTGAAATGGTTTTGTAGTGATCAACCACTAGGTTTGAACGATCGAACGCTGAGTTATTTTTGATGATGTAGGGACGAAACGGTTTTTCTAAAAATCGGTGCGTACGTGCACAAAGCATCTCTAGCAATGACGATTCAATATTATCTGACAGGTGCTTAAACGCTCGTTTGTAGTAAAGTGCGCGCAAGATGAACTTAGCTCTGTAGGTCCAAATTGGCTTATAGACATCAGCATAATCATCTGAGTAAATTGATTTGCTATGGTAAAAAATGGATTTGTTCGCGGTCATTTTCACTCCAGATTAACGTGTGCTCAACAGCCACAATTAAGAACCGACGGACGAGCAGCGAAGAACCCGAAAAAGGGGAAATACAAAGCACTACTAAAAGGGGAGGTTTTGCTGTGCCCGACGTTTATATAAGGTTTTGAACACTGTTCTTTTGTTGGGATTCTAAGAGAAAATTGACCTTAGGTATTGTATGGGTTGGTAAGGAAATGTCAGTTTGGAAGCCACTTTGAACGTTGTGATTACGAGGTGGAAAAATGCTCGTGTTGGCAGAGTATGATGCCGTGTTGCTAAGTTAAAGTGAAATGAGTTGAACAAGAATTGAACGTTATTTGAAATTATTTTGACGTGTTTCTGGTCTTTATACGTACCTTATAAATATCGAGCCAATTTAGGCCCGATATAAAGGTAAGTAAGGAGAGGTTTATGAAACGCTTAATGACTTTAGCAAGTATGATTGCTCTGCATGCGTGAAACCGGTAAATACTAATCAGTAAGACGGTCTCGATTTTCCGATAATTTATATCCTTGCTGTTTGTTTTGGGGAGCGCTGCTCCCCATTTTTGTATTCATTGATAGCGGAAACTTCCACTCTCTCAGAGCAACATTTGCTATCGCTCAGCGTTAGATATTCTTGCTCGTTGATTGTGCTCATCGTTTGTAAAGTGTTTACAGAAACGATGCAACGCACTAACAAGGATATCCGATGACACACAGTTCATACTGGTTCAAACAGGCCATTGAAGCTGAACAGCCAGAAACGCCGCAACCATTACATCAAAATATTGATACCGATATTGCTATTGTCGGTGGTGGCTACACCGGACTTTGGACAGCGATTATGATTAAGCAGCAATCTCCTGAAAAACCGTCATTCCGCAGCCAATTTAGGAATAAACTGCTTCATACAGAACACCAAGAAGCTTAAGCAGCCGAGTCTGATGCTCTTGAACACCCGTTATGAAGCTTTGGCCGCCAAATTCGAGT